>JBJFHH010000140.1:0-2869 GCA_051893475.1 Bacillus sp. (in: firmicutes)
TTCCAGAGATGAAGCGGTCATCTTTATGGTGGATTCCAATCTTCATCGTGAGGGGCTGTTACCCTCCGAAAAAGGATTTGCCTACAAGATGAAGCTGGAGGCAATGAAACATCAGGGGCGGACTTCTGACCAACTTGGTCAGAAGTTAACCTCCGTTCAGGTGCTTGCCGATTCTTCTTCGGACAGTAAAACACAGGTACAGAGATATATCCGACTGACCTTTTTGGAAAAGCCATTGCTTGACTTGGTGGACGAGGGGCGCATTGCCCTGACTCCTGCGGTGGAGCTTTCCTATTTACTGCCCGAAGAACAAAGGAACTTAATCGAAACCATAGAAAGCGAGGACTGCACCCCCTCACTTTCTCAGTCGGTCAGAATGCGAAAACTAAGTAATGACGGATTGCTGACAATGGATAAGATATTCGAGATTATGACCGAGGTCAAGGGCAATCAGGTGGAGGTTTTGAAGATACCGACCGACAGAGTGCGGCAGTATTTCAAGCCGAACACCACCTACAAGCAGATGGAAGATTATATCGTAAAGGCATTGGAGCACTATGCGCTTTACCTGAAAAGACAGAGAAACAGAGACAGCCGATAAGGCTGATTATTGTAAAGGAGGTTTTTAGATGAACAGAAACAGCAACAGACCGGTAATAGATATTCAGCGAATTCCCGTTGGTGAAAAGCCGCTTGAGGAGCTTGCGGCGGAGGTTTACGGCTGGCTTTTTCAGAGCAAAAGCACAGCGAAGTCATCAGACGGCACATTCGCAAACCGTAAAAAACAGTACTACAATGACAGTATAAAGATGATTTCAGGAGGAAAAGAAGATGACACAGCAGCTTAAGAAGACAGCCCTTTATTGCAGGCTTTCCAAGGACGATGAAAGACAGGGTGAGAGCCTGTCCATTGAAACGCAAAAATCAATGCTCGTGCGCTATGCACAGGAGAACGGACTGATACCCTACGAGATTTATGTGGATGACGGGTATTCGGGTTTGAACTTTGACAGACCGGACTTTCAGCGAATGATTGATGATGTTGCGACCGGTAAAATCGGTGTGGTAGTTGTTAAGGATTTAAGCCGTTTCGGTCGTGACCATATTGTTGTCGGGCAGTATCAGGAATTGTATTTTCCGTCCAAAAAGGTGCGTTTTATCGCATTAAACGACGGAATTGATACCCTGAACAGTCACAGCACCGACTATGCGGCACTGAAAAATGTAATCAACGAGTTTTACAGCCGTGATACTTCAAGGAAGATAAAAGCCGCCTTCCGTTCCAGAGCGAAAGACGGAAAGTATCATTCCAAAACTGCGCCGTTTGGGTATCTCAAAGACCCGGACGATCACAATCATCTCATCCCTGACCCGGAAACCGCACCGGTGGTGGTCAAGATTTACGACCTTGTGTTGAAGGGCTGGGGCAATCACCGTATCCGTGATTATCTGAGGGAAACCAAAGTGCCGGTGCCGTCCTGGTATATGCACATCAGGGGCATTGAGGACAAATCCCATATGTTTCCCGATGAAGAATCCAAGTATATCTGGAGACCCGATACGCTTCGTCTTTTGATTAGAAACCGTGTTTACTGCGGTGACTGTGTTCTCTGCAAATCCGATACGGTTTTCAAGACCAAAAAACATTTTAAGACAGATGAAGCCGACTGGATTACGGTAGAAAATACCCACGAGCCTATTGTATCAAGAGAGACTTGGGAAAGAGCAAACGAGCTGGTTGCCGTTAAGCGCAGAGAATACAAGGAAACGCTGAAGGGCGATTTGAATATCTTTTCCGGGCTTCTCAAATGCGCCGACTGCGGAAAGGCACTGAGCCGCAGAAAATACGGCTCCAACAGTTCCCATATGATTTATGTCTGCGGAACCTATGCCACCTACGGCAGTCATAAATGCACTCAGCACAAAATTTTTGAGGAGGACTTAACGGCGGCAATGCTTGCCGATATACAGGAATTGTTTTCTGCCGTTAAAAAGGACAAGGCGAAGCTGATTGACCTGCTGATAAAGAACAAGGCAAAAAACGAGGGTAAGGCTCTGAACACGAAAGACGCACAGTACAAGCGAGTCTGCAAGCGTTTGGAGGAGGTCAATCGCCTTGTGGACAAGCTGTATGAGGACAATATTTCGGGGAAAATCAATGAAACCAACTTTGTCCGTCTGCTCAGTAAATATCAGCAGGAACAGGAAAGCATACTTGCCGAAAAAGGAAAGCTGGAAAGTGAAACCGCCGCTGTGCGTGAAATCCGCAGTGATGCAGAGCAGTTTGCAGACCTCTTGGAGCGTTACGGAAACATTTCCGAACTGACGCCTGAAATTCTCAATATGCTGGTGGATAAAATTAAGGTATATGAGCCGAGGGCTGTTGACGGCGTTATGCGACAGCAGATTGATGTATATTACCGTTATATCGGCGTGGTAAAGCTGGTGGACTACGGCTCTACCACCTACTACAAGTCCGGCGAGGTGCTTACTGCCGCAAAGAAGCGTGAGAACGCAAAAATGGAAAAGAGAATTGCTGCCGTTAAGGAAGAAATGCAGAGTGATGAAGCCGTTTCAGCATAAATTCCTTTTCAGCCGGTAAAGTGTCACTCTCTGTGGGTGACACTTTTCTTTTGCGGTGATGTCATCTTTATGCGTATGTCACTAAAGCCAACCATACTGCTGATTTCGTACAATCAGGGGACGGTTCTATGATTGACTATATTTTTTGTATATTATAGTAATTCACACTCGTCAATCTACTGATTTGCCTGATTGAAAGCCCATTTATTTCAATCAGAGAACCGTCCCTCTGGCGCACAGGGGACGGTTCCTTGTGTTCTGATTTTTAACTGAATTTTCAATCGCA
>JBJFHH010000141.1:0-11798 GCA_051893475.1 Bacillus sp. (in: firmicutes)
ATCCTTCATTAGTATTGGCCCTTTAAGCCATTTATTTACCAAACAGTTTAACATGACAGCACTGACATTACAAAATTGGCAGTTTGATTGGCAGTGATTTCTTCTTATTTATCGCTCTTTATAAATTGTATTCCCTATTGATTTCCGGTGCGGACGGTCGCTGCAGGTAGATCATAGACGATATAATATTCCATGGTGCTTTAAAACAACGAACGCTCTATTCGATATTCGACTGCTCTATCATTTTGTCAAAAAAAACCGATAGTGCAGCCATTCTACTCATTTGGTCGCTACTCAGGCTGCTTTTCGTGCACAAAAGGCTATTTTTACTTAAAAACCTCTTACTTTGTGGTGTTCCATGCGATAGTTTCACTAAATATGACCGCTGTGGCTACACAAGGACTGAATAAACCAGGACCCGATGAGAAATCCGCATTTAAATTTCCTGGTTGGAATTTAAATGGAACATCAGGTAAAAGGTTGGACAACCATCTAATTTCAAAAACATACACTTTCTTAATCAGTAAAAAAGGCTGCTCAAAGGATTTTCTTTGAAGCAACCTTTTTTCGCTGCAACTAAACTGTCACAGCATTATTTTTCTTTTCATACTCACTGATATGCTCGTCATATTGCAGTGTGATTGAGATTTCATCCCAGCCGTTCACAAGCATTTCCTTCCAGTACGGGTGAATATCAAAAGAAGCATTGAAGCCTTGCTCGCTATTGATTACTTGATTCGGTAAATCAATTTCAAGTGCGTAATCAGCTGCTTGCGCTTCCTTCATTAGTTCTGCCAATTGCTCCTCTGATAATTTAATAGGAAGAATACCGTTTTTCAGACAATTTTGATGAAAAATATCTGCAAAAGAAGAGGAAATAACAACTTTGAATCCATAGTCCAATAATGACCATGGCGCATGTTCACGAGAAGAGCCGCATCCAAAGTTATCTCCTGCAATTAAAATTGTTGAGTCTTTTGCTTCCGGACGGTTCAGTTCAAAATCTTCACGCTCTGTCCCATCATCATTGAAGCGCCAGTTATAAAACAAAAATTGACCGAATCCCGTTCTTTCGATTCGTTTTAAAAATTGTTTAGGAATGATTTGGTCCGTATCAACATTCGCTCGGTTTAATACAGCCGCTTTTCCTTTATATATCGTAATCGGTTCCATCTTACACCTCCGAATTTTTTAGATAAAAGATTTAAACTGGTTGCTCTTCCTGACTCGGCAGTTGACGCACATCGACAAATCTTCCATAAATCGCAGCAGCTGCAGCCATAGCCGGACTGACTAGATGCGTTCTCGCTCCCTGTCCTTGACGGCCTTCAAAGTTTCTGTTAGACGTAGATGCGCAATGCTCGCCTGCAGGAACTTGATCCGGATTCATACCCAGACACATACTGCAGCCGGAATCACGCCATTCAAAGCCTGCATTTTTGAAAAGATCCGATAATCCTTCTTCCTCCGCTTGTTGCTTAACCTTTTGCGATCCTGGCACGACCATTGCTCTTACTTTTTCTTTTACTTTTCTTCCTTTAATGATTTCCGCAGCTGCACGCAAATCTTCAATCCTTGCATTTGTACAAGAACCGATAAATACATGCTGCACTTCAATATCTGTAATCGGGCTGCCTTCCTTTAACCCCATGTAATCCAAGGCACGAATTAATTCATCCTTCTTCGCTTCCGTTGTTTGCTCAGCAACAGTCGGTACAGTTTTCGTTACAGGGCTGCACATACCTGGATTCGTACCCCAGCTGACCATCGGAGAAATGTCCGATCCATCAATGGTAATAACGACATCATAAGTCGCATCTTCATCACTAGCTAAAGTATTCCATTGCTCGACACTGCGCTCAAATTCTTCTCCTTTAGGCGCATACCTTCTTCCGCGAATGTAGGAATATGTCGTTTCATCCGGACTGACAAGACCAGCTCTCGCTCCACCCTCAATCGACATATTACAAACTGTCATTCTTTCCTCCATAGACATTGAACGAATGACATCGCCGCAATATTCAACAACATGTCCTGTTCCAAAATTCACGCCGAACTTAGAAATAACATAAAGAATTACATCTTTTGCTGTAACTCCTTCTCCCAGTTGGCCTGTAATTTCTAGTTTCAATGTTTTCGGCTTTGTTTGCCATAATGTTTGCGTCGCAAACACATGTTCAACCTCACTTGTACCGATTCCAAACGCCAAAGCTCCGAAAGCTCCGTGTGTAGATGTATGGCTGTCTCCGCAAACAATTGTCATTCCCGGTTGAGTAATGCCAAGCTCCGGTCCGATAACATGGACGATTCCTTGCTCCGGACTTTCTAAATCTGCCAACTTAATTCCGAAATCTTTACAGTTTTGCTGAAGAGCCTGAAGTTGATTTCTTGATATTTCATCTCTAATATTGAACTTGTCTATCGTCGGAACATTGTGATCCATCGTAGCAAACGTTTTATCAGGGCGTCTTACTGTTCGCCCCTTCATGCGCAGTCCTTCAAAAGCCTGCGGCGATGTTACCTCATGAATATACTGCATATCGATATAAAGCAAATCCGGTTTATCCGCTTCACTGCAAACAATATGTTTCTCCCAAATCTTTTCAATAATTGACTTGCCCATATTTCCCCTCCTCGAACGTTTTATTGTTTTAAAAAGGGGGCTATCTCCAATGCCTATTTCTAAACGTTGGAGAGCCCCGGCTTTTATGAATTTTTATCTGCTATCTCATTAAGAATAGGCATTCATAATATTCGAAATCGCTTCTTGATCAAGAATAGTCGCTTTTACTTCCCTGACCATCTCATCCGTTGTTAAAACCTTCGCGCCAGGGAATGAAATATCCTTCGTGCGATAACCCAATTCCAACACATTATCAACCGCTTTTTCAATCACTTCCGCCTCTTCTTCCATACCGAATGAAAGGCGCAGCATCGATGCTGCCGATAAAATAGTCGCTAACGGATTGGCGATATTTTGACCGGCAATATCCGGAGCAGATCCGTGAATCGGCTCATACAAGTGCAAGCCGGATTGCGAAAGGCTGGCGGACGGCAGCATTCCAAGCGAACCTGTTAATACAGAGGCTTCATCACTTAAGATATCGCCAAACATATTTTCCGTAACAACTACATCAAACTGTCTCGGATTACGAATAAGCTGCATCGCTGCATTATCAACAAGCATATGCTCCAATTCGATATCCGGATAATCCTTCGCGACTTCTTCCGCTACTTCACGCCACAATTTGCTTGATTCCAGTACATTGGCTTTATCTACGGACGTAACCTTTTTATTTCTGCCGCGAGCTACTTCGAATGCTAACTTAATGATGTTTTTCATCTCTTCACGATAGTAGAAAAGCGTATCCACTACCGCTTCCTGGCCATCGCGCGTGATTCTTTCACTCGGCTTGCCGAAATATAGACCGCCAGTCAGTTCACGAACAATCATTAAATCGACGCCTTCAATAATGTCAGCTTTTAAAGGAGAGGCTCCCGATAAACTGTTGTAATACGTAATCGGGCGTAAATTCGCATAAAGATCCAGCTCCTTGCGAATTTTCAGCAAACCAACCTCCGGGCGCAAATGGGACGGATTATGATCCCATTTCGGACCGCCTACTGCTCCAAGCAAAATCGCATCGCTTTTTTTGCATTTTTCAATCGTCTCATCCGGTAGCGGAGATCCGGTTTCATCTATAGCAGAGCCGCCAATCAGCCCATATTCAAATTGAAAAGAATGTCCGTACCTTTCCGCTACAGCTTTAAGAACCTCCACAGCACCCTTTGTAATTTCTTTTCCAATACCGTCGCCCGGTAAAACTGTAATGACCTTTGTCATACGAACATCTCCTCTTGTTTCAATTTAAGCTATGCAGCACCTTATACCGTTACACGTTCTCGATCTTTCAAATAAACAACGCGATTTACCGCATTTAAATACGCCTTCGCTGAAGCTTCCAGCACATCTTGCGCTAAACCCCGTCCTGATGAATCAATGCCCTGATACTTAATTTTGACAAACACTTGAGCAAGCGCATCTCGTCCTGCACCGACTGATTGAATTCGGTAATCAAGCAGCTTCACTTCTTCGCCAATACTCTTTTCAAGCGTATTGTAAATCGCTTCAATACTGCCTGCCCCTGTACTTGCTTCCTGAATCGTCTCATTATCTCTGCCGGAAAGTGTCACAGTAGCTGTCGGCACCTGATTCGTTCCGTATTGGATTTGTATTGATTGCAAATCGAAGAATCTTTCATCTTTTGAAAGTTTTTCTTCCAATACAAGCGCTACTAAATCGTCGTCCGTCATTTCCTTCTTCTTATCCGCCAATTCTTTGAAAGTGACAAACAGTTTCTTCATTTCTTCTTCTGTCACTTCAAGGCCCAGCTCTTCAAGACGCGTTTTAAAGGCATGTCTTCCGGAATGCTTGCCAAGGAACATATTGTTTACATTGAAACCGACCAATTCCGGGTTGATAATTTCATAAGTTGTTTTTTCCTTCAATACGCCATCCTGATGAATACCGGATTCATGAACATAAGCGTTATTTCCGATAACCGCCTTATTCCCAGGTACAACCATGCCTGTTAAACGGCTGATTAAATCACTTGTTCTTTTAATCTCATTTAACACAATATCTGTGCTGGCATTGTAATGATCTTTTCTTGTATATAAAGCTAAAATAACTTCTTCAAGCGCTGTGTTTCCTGCTCTTTCACCAATACCGTTAAATGTGCCCTCAACCTGTGTCGCACCGGCCAGAACAGCAGCCAAGGAATTAGCTGTAGCCATTCCTAAATCGTCATGGCAATGAGTAGAAAGCTGCACTTTATCAATAGAAGGAACATTTTCTTTTAAATATTTAAAAATACCGGCATATTCGATTGGCGTCGTATTTCCTACCGTATCCGGGATATTGATAATTTTTGCACCGGCTTGAATAACCTTTTCTACAATATAGGCTAAATAATCAAGCTCTGTTCTTGATGCGTCTTCAGCCGACCATTGAACAACCGGGAATTTCGAAGCTGCATATTTAACACTTTGCACCGCATTTTCCACTACTTCTTCTTTTGTCATTCGCAATTTATATTGTCTATGAATCGGAGAAGTAGCAATAAACACATGAAGTCTCGGCTCATCACTGACACGCAATGAATCCCATGCAATATCCATGTCATTTTGCGTTGAGCGGGCTAAACCAGTCACTGAACAGCCTTTTACGATTGATGCAATTTCCTTTACGGATGCCGCATCACCAGGTGAAGCGGCTGGAAAACCAGCCTCAATCACATCAACACCCAGGCGCTCTAGTTGTCTGGCAATCTCAAGTTTTTCAGTATAATTAAGGTTTACCCCCGGTGATTGTTCACCGTCACGAAGAGTAGTGTCAAATATTTTAATTTTTTGCAACTGTCTCCACTTCCTTTTTATTTTGTGGTTGTACGAACGGCATCATTTTACGAAGCTCACGACCTACAACTTCAATCGGGTGCTCATTTTCTCTTCTATTAATAGCTGTAAATTCCGGACGATTTGCTTGATTCTCTAGGATCCAACCTTTTGCAAAACGACCTTCTTGGATGTCTGTTAAAACATTTTTCATTTCAGCTTTTACTGATTCAGTAATGATGCGCGGTCCTGCTACAAAATCTCCCCACTGAGCCGTATCAGAGATTGAATATCTCATGTTCTCAAGTCCGCCTTCATACATAAGGTCAACGATTAATTTCAATTCATGTAAACACTCAAAATATGCAAGTTCTGGCTTGTAGCCTGCTTCTGTTAATGTTTCAAAACCAGCTTTTACAAGTGCGCTTAAACCGCCGCAAAGAACGGCTTGTTCACCGAATAAATCTGTTTCTGTTTCTTCTCTGAATGATGTTTCAAGAGCTCCTGCACGAAGTGATCCGATACCGTGTGCATATGATAATGCTAATTCCGTTGCTTCTCCTGTTACATCTTGATAAATAGCGAATAATGCCGGAACACCTGCACCTTGTGTATACGTTCTGCGAACAAGATGTCCTGGGCCTTTTGGTGCTACTAACAGTACATCTACGTCTGCAGGAGGAACGATTTGCGCAAAGTGAACGTTGAATCCGTGTGCGAACATAAGTGCCTTGCCAGCTGTAAGGCCTGATTTAATTTCTTCGTTATATACTTTTGGTTGCATTTCATCAGGTAATAAAATTTGAATTACATCTGCTTGTTCTACAGCATTTTTAACTGAATATACTTCAAAGCCGTCTTCTACCGCTTTATCCCATGAACGGCCTTGGCGAAGACCGATGATTACTTTTACGCCGCTATCGCGAAGGTTTTGTGCATGCGCATGGCCTTGTGAACCGTAGCCTACGATTGCAACCGTTTTTCCTTGTAGGTAGTTTGGATTAGCATCATTGTTATAGTACATTTTAGTTGTAGTCATTTTTCTTATCTCCCTTTTTTAACTGTAATAGATTTATTTTTAAAGCCTGCTTAGAGCAGACACTTTATACAATTGAATAGTTTGCTGGTATAGAAGAGGTTTTTTGTGAGCCTCTTTGGATTGCTGTTGTCCCTGTTCTGGCTAGTTCTTTAATGCCGTATGGTCTCAGCAATTCAATCATTGCTTCCACCTTATCGGTCTCACCTGTGATTTGAATGACTAAGCTATCCTTGCTGATATCAATGACTGACGCCCGGAACGGCTCGACAAGCGAATAAATTTCACCGCGATTTTGAGCGTTGACACTCACTTTTACCAGAGCGAGCTCCCTTGCTACAATTGCCTGATCCGTCACATCGACAACCTTAATGACATCGATTTGTTTGTTTAACTGTTTGGTGATTTGCTCTAGTATTCTCTCTTCTTCCACGTTAACGACAACCGTCATCCGTGAAATGCCTTCCTGCTCAGAATGCCCCACCGTAATGCTTTCAATATTGTAATTACGCTTTGAAAACAAATTGGTAATGCGATTCAGTACGCCTGGGCGATTTGTAACCGTTAATGTAATGATGCCTCTCATCCTCAATATCCCTCCATCTCATGAAGTCCTTTACCTGGAGCAATCATCGGATATACATTTTCCTTCGGTTCTACTCGCATATCGATTAAAATCGGCTCCGGACTTGCAAATGCTTCTTTCAACACTTGCTCCGCTTCAGCGACATTACTTGCTTGGAAAGCTTTGATGCCATATGCATCCGCCAGCTTTACAAATGACGGCTGACTTGTCAGCAGGCTGTGGGAATATCTTTCTTTATAGAAAAGCTCTTGCCATTGCCTTACCATTCCAAGCGCATTATTATTCAGAATGATCATTTTCACTGGAAGATTCAGCTCCGCCATAACCCCGATTTCTTGAGATGTCATTTGGAAACCACCATCGCCTACAATCGCAACGACTGTTTTGCTGCGGTCAGCAAGCTGCGCGCCAATCGCTGCAGGCACACAGAAGCCCATTGTGCCTAAGCCTCCTGAAGTAACCCAGGCATCCGGTTTATTCAAACCGTAGTATTGAGCAGCCCACATTTGATGCTGACCGACATCCGTTACTACAATTGCGTCGCCATTCGTATATTCATGAATCAGTTCAATAACCTTTTGCGGCTTTAAAACATCCTGGCATTCTCTGTCATAGCGAAGCGGATATTGCTGTTTCCAGCCTTCAAGCTTTTTCATCCACTCTTCACATGCCGGCTTTTTGCCTTCCTGCTTAATGAGCGCCAGCAACGTTTCCTTAGCATCGCCAACTACCGGAATCGCTGTCGGAACATTTTTACCGATTTCAGCCGGATCAATGTCGATATGCGCCACTGTTGCATTCGGCGCAAACGTTTTTAAATTGCCTGTTACCCTGTCATCAAAGCGGGCACCGATGCTAATCAGCAAATCACACTCATACAGCCCCATATTGGCAGCATATACACCATGCATACCCGCCATTCCGACAAATTGCGGATGGTCTGCCGGGAAACCGCCTAGTCCCAGCAATGTATGAACGATCGGCAAACCTTGCTGTTCAGCATATTCCAGCAGCTGCTCGGAAGCTTTCGCATGCAAAACACCTGCTCCCGCCAGAATAATCGGTTTCTTAGCGGCACTTACCGCTTCAATCAGCTTGCGTATTTGCAAATGATTCGGTTTCAGTTTCGGCTGATAGCCCGGCAAATGAATCACCGGATCTTCTTCCGCCTCTCCGATTTGCGCTGCCATATCCTTTGGAATATCAATTAGAACTGGACCAGGTCTTCCTGAAGATGCGATATAAAATGCTTCCTTCATAATCCGAGGAAGATCTTCCACTTTCCGTACTTGGTAATTGTGCTTTGTAATCGGTGTAGTAATACCCAAGACATCGGCCTCTTGGAATGCGTCCGAACCAATAACCGATGTTGCAACCTGACCGGTTATGACGACTAACGGCAATGAATCGATCATTGCATCCGCTAAACCTGTCACAATATTTGTAGCGCCTGGACCCGATGTTGCAATGACTACACCCGGCTTTCCGGTAATCCTTGCATAACCCTCCGCTGCATGAATAGCACCTTGTTCATGGCGGGTTAAAATATGATAAATACCCGCATCATATAATGCGTCATAAATCGGCAGCACTGCTCCCCCAGGGTAACCGAAAATAACTTCAACATTTTGATTTTTCAGAGCATTTAATAAATATTGGGCCCCAGACTTTTTGGATACAGCCTGTTTTTGAGCCGGTATTGTTTGTGTCATTGATTTACCTCCCCATTATTTACCACACATACTTTAAAGCGTTAAAGAAATAAGCGCACACATAAAAGCCTCTACACCCACACACGCCTAATAATATTAGACTAAGAAGGGGTGAAGAGGCTCAGAAAACCTATCCACGGTACCACCCTTATTCGCACATTTGTACGCACTAGTTCTTATTTTAATAACGAGTGCTGGTTAACACCCGTTCAGCTCTAATCCCAACGTTTCAAGCTGACGCTCAGAGGTGAGTTCACGTTATATTGATCATACCGGTTTCCAGCAATCCCGGCTCTCTGTCATGTCAATGCTATAAAGCTACTAGTCCTCTTCAACACTTATTCTATATTCAGTTGCATTCTTTCATCAAAATTAACTTTATTGTGGATTATAATACGCTCATTTTGATTGCTAGTCAATAGGAATTTAAAGAAAAGTTTGATAATTTAGATTTATTAATAAATAATTAAAATAAAGTTCCAGTGTGGAGGCAATTTCATGCAGCGATTATCTCATTTTGTTTCAAAGCATTTAGGTTTACTGATTTTAGCAGTCGGCATCATTACTTACTTTTCCCCCATCTATTGGCAAGCAGCGACTTGGATTCCAAAGCTTTTTCTCGGCTTTGTTATCTTTTTCACCGGTCTATCTATGGATGTATCCGGCTTCAAGGGGATTCGTCACAAAAAGAAAGAACTGTTCGTCACCATCCTTCTGAAATGGGTCGTCACAGTTGCTATTACAATTGGTTTAGCACATCTCTTTTTTTCTGACCGACCGGAAATTGCTGCCGGCATTATTTTAAACGGTGCTGTGCCAAGTGCAACAGCAGCCACTTTATACACCTTTCTTTCCGGCGGCAATACATCACTTGTCATCGTCGCATCTTTGTTTGACATCGGCATCAGCCCAATCATAGCCCCATTAGCTATGATTGGCATTGAAACAGAAAACTTTGCAATCTCAATCATCAGCTTGTTTCAGTCATTTTTAATCATTGTCTTGATCCCGTTGACGGCCGGCTTCATTTTGCAGCGTATATTTCCGGAGCTTCCGCATCAATCCGTACATATAACAAAGCTATTATCGCCTATTTCTTTACTGGTCGTCATTCATACATTGACCGGAAGCGGCAAGCAATATTTATCTGATGAAATTTCATTATTGCCTGCCATTCTGGTTGTTGCCATTTTGCAAACAATTATTCCGATGCTGATTAATTATAAAATAGCGAGCTTTCTATTTGAATTCGAAACTGATGCAAGAGCGGCTTTATTTCAGACATCCGCTTCCAACTCAGCACTTGCCGCTATCTTAGCTTTTGAGTTTTTTGGAGGACTTGGCGCAATCGAACCAATCATATATTTGATTATCAATTTAGCCATCAGCGCTCAAGTTGCCAATTACTTCTCGAACAAAATGAAACAAGAAGTATTTCTGAACGGAGCTATGAATAAAACCTCCTGAAGTGAGCATGATTTTATTATATTAGTATTATTTCATCGCTTTTAAGGAGGCGCTTCTTTGTCTAACACAGTAAATAAACCAATGAATAATATCACTTCGCTGGCCGCCGGTATAGCTTTTACAATATTCATTTCTTTTCTCGGTTTTTTAATCGCTAAATTACCGGGTTTCTCAGTAATCGGCCAAATGGGGTGCTCTATTATTCTTGCTGTGATTTATCGGCAAATATGGGGTTATCCCGAGCCATTAAATAAAGGGATTACTTTTTCATCAAAAATTTTATTAAGATTGGCCATTATTTTATATGGGCTGAAATTAAATATGTCTGTGTTATTTTCCGAAGGACCTATTTTACTGCTGAAGGACATTATAGTTATCGCTTTTTCTATATGGATCATGCTATGGCTATCCAAATATTTTAAAGGAAATGATAAAATTTCCTTATTGCTCGGAATCGGTACTGGAATATGCGGAGCTGCCGCTATTGCTGCCGTCGCGCCAATCGTACGCTCTGATGATGAGGAAACAGCCATCAGCGTTGGTATCGTCGCTTTGGTCGGAACAGTTTTCGCCATTGTCTATACATTAATTCGTACAATGCTGCCAATTAGCGATATCGATTACGGTATATGGGGAGGTCTGAGTTTGCATGAACTTGCTCATGTAGCCTTGGCCGCGGATCCAGCAGGCGAAGAAGCATTAGCTATGGCGTTATTGGCGAAGCTGGGACGTGTTTTCTTCTTGGTACCGCTTTGCTTTATTTTGATTGCTATCATGAACAAAAAACATACCGGAGAAACACAAAAGCAAAAAGTAGCCTTTCCCTATTTTCTAATCGGCTTTATCATTACAAGCTTAATCGGAAGCTATGTGTTTGATACATATATTTACGTTTCTGATGGGGTTCTCGATGGCATCGCAATCTTCACAACCTGGTGCCTGACAACCGCCATGGTTGCTCTCGGCTTGCATATCCACTTGCAGACGGTTCGCACAAAAGCCATGAAACCTTTGATTGCCATGATTATTACTTCTTTACTACTATCCGTTTTGTCATACATCATCCTATAGAAGCAGATTACAACGGTCAGCAGATCACACGCAAATAACTTTGAATTTTTTGTGTGGTTTTAAAAAAATTATTATGAATTATCTCATTCGTATGCTATAATTAACGTACCATTTTATTTTACTTGTAGTTATATTTGCCCTGTCCATTCGTTTTATGGAGAGGGTTTTTGTATGTCCAAAAAGGCAGGCGGCCGAAGTTCTCGATGCTGTGGACTGAGGTAGGATGTCGATTTACTGTAATACTTCCTGAACACACAAAAAAACAGACTCCGTAAAAGAGTCTGTTTTCCACTTTTGGTTAATTAAGCTTTAACAACGTTAGTAGCTTGAGGTCCGCGTTGACCTTGTTCTACTTCAAAAGTTACACTTTGACCTTCGTCTAAAGATTTGAAACCTTCGCATTGAATAGCTGAGAAATGTACGAATACATCTTCTCCACCTTCGCGCTCGATGAATCCGAAACCTTTTTCTGCATTAAACCATTTTACTTTACCTTGTTCCATGTTTGTTGCCTCCTAGTGTGATTAAC
>JBJFHH010000142.1:0-11793 GCA_051893475.1 Bacillus sp. (in: firmicutes)
CTTCAACAGTTGGGCTACCAACTTTCACGTTTTCTCCACCTACGAATAAAACTTTATCAAAAGTAACAGTTTCGCCTGCTTCTGCGTTTAGTTTTTCAACGTAAACTACATCACCAGCTGCTACTTTGATTTGCTTACCACCAGTTTCGATAATTGCGTACATACTTGCACCTCCTCATATTTGTTAAGACTCGCCGTCATAGGTGATTTACAGTATTGTAAATACTCTATTAACCTAATCAGTGCGGTTGTAGCTTTTTTTGGTGCGCTACAAACATAACAAATGAATGTTATCATGAAAACTTACTGCATGTCAATATCTTTTGCGCGGCATCCGTCTATTCGCTTGCCTCAACTCAGTTGTTTTATGTGATATAGCGGTTTTGCCGCTTCAATCATTTGAAACTGCAGCTGCATTCCTATATCTTCTTCAAGTTTTTGTTTATAAAAAGCATTCTCTCCCGAATACCAAAACAAAATATCTTTCGTCATTTCAATAACAGCCTGCGAATAGTCACTTTGGCGATATTGCAGCAGCTCGCGCTCAAGCCGGAATGCAGCCGACTGCGCACTTTCCACTCTGCCAAGACCGTCACAGGTCGGACAAACAGTTGTCGTCGATTGCAGCAGCGAACCGGATTGCACCTTTCTTGTCAGCTGCAATACACCTAATTCAGTAAAACCAATTACCTGAATCGTTTGTTGATCTTGCTTGGCACAAGCTAAAATTTCCTGGACAATCCGTTTTTGCCCTGCCGAATTGGAACAATTAATGAAATCAATCAAGATAATGCCGCTTATATTCCGAAGCTTGATTTGCCTCATTGCTTCTGTCGCCGCCAACTGATTCGTTTCGGCAATTGTTCGATTTTTATCTTGCTTGCCGGTGAATTTTCCGGTATTGACATCAATTGTCGTCATGGCTTCGCCTTCCTCAATGACTAAAAAACTACCATTCGAAAGCCAGACGATGCGCTTATATAGCTTATTCAATTGATCATCGATATTCCAGCGAGCAAAGATATTTTCATTGCTGCGCTCATACACTAACTCCCAATCATCATGCTTTTCCTGTTGCAGCTGTTGATAGAAAGCATAATCATCAACATAAATGTTACCTGTATCGGATTTCATTTCTTCCTTCAGCTTTTCAATCAGATGGTTCTTCTTAAAAAGCAAAATAGGTGCCTTCGCTGCTGTCAGTTGCTTTTGCCATTCATGATGAATAGCTCGGCATTTTTCCAGCTCTCCAACGAAAAATGCCTCATCTCTTTCATTCATCTCCGTTCGGATGAGCATCCCTTCATTTTCCTTACGATGTTTCTCCCCAAGCAGGCGCCAGCGCTCTTTATCAGCATCTGACAGTTTTTTAGAAACCGCAATATGATTTTGCCCGTAACTATACACAAAGCTCGGTGTCGATACTTCAATGATGCCCGTCACCCTCGCTCCTTTATGCTCTGTTTCATCACGCACCACTTGGACGAGCAGTTTTTCGCCTTGCTTCACTAATTGATTAATCGGTGTATCTTTGCCTTTTCCGATTGCCGACAGCAAATCTCCTTTATGCAGAAAACCGTTCTTTTGCTGCCCGAAATCAACGAAAGCCGCATCCATTCCCGGCACAATCTTTTCAACACGTCCTACATATACATTGCCTACCAAGCTTTCTTCTGATTCATTGTATAAAACGATTTGCTGCAGCCGCTCGTTTTCAAGCACTGCAAATCGCTGTTCACGCGCTATATTAACAATGATATTTTTCATAAAAAATCCTTCCTTCCGAAACATCACTGACGTTTTCTGAAGAAAGAATAACATAATCAATAAGAATATAATAGGTCGCCGATTTTGACACCGGTCATTTTTTCGCTGAAATAAGCATGAAGCACCTCATTTTCATCTAGCATACCGCGTTCTTTTCCATTTTTCATCACAATAATCGGATGCTTGCAGCCGCGCTGGAACAGCTGCAAAATTTCATGCACCGTTTCATCTTCATCTACTTTCAGCGAAATGAGACGATGCATTTCATTATGTTTGCCATAGTGGCGTTCCAGCAAAAAACGCATAAACACATATTGCCTCTGCCTCCACTCCATCACAATCGCAAAACAGATGAAGCATAAAATCAAAATAATATTCAGACTCAGCTGTCCGAATAAAATGCACGAAAGAAACAACGCAAATGCAAACAAAATCGAGAAGCGCAATGTCAGCAAATGACTCTTCAGAAACGAGTATTTAAGAGAAAACAGCAAAAACAGCAACTTTCCGCCATCCAGCGGCCAAACGGGCAATAAATTAAATAAACAGACTGTACTGTTTATATAAAGAAAGGTGATATACATTTCATAGTCCATCAATCCCGCCATATGTGCCAAATAGACAAGCAAAAACAAACTTAAGTGCTGGAGCGGACCGAATAAGATCACCATTAAATCTTCCTTTAATGGCCGATTGCCATGCTCTTCTGTATCAAGCACACCGCCAAACGGCAAAAGGGTAATCGACTTGATTCTCCACTTATAATAAGTAGCTGCACACGCATGTCCCATCTCATGAATCAAAACGACAGTGAGCAGCATGAGCAATTCATAAACATGAGCCGTCAAAATCGCAATCGCCATAATCAGCCATGTTGTCGGATGGATGCGAAGCACAAATAGCAAACGAAAGTATTTATTCAACAGATATCACCTGACTAGGATCGACAAACTCATCGGCTTCCGCTTTTTTCATTCCAAAAAACAACGTACCTTCTTCATTAAGCACACCAAGCTTCTCGCCCTTGGCTATTAAACTGTAGACTTTCACATCAATAGCGTCCAGATTGCCATACCACGTTTCACTCTTATCCTTATGCTGAACGATGACGGTATTACCGTATTCCTCTTTAATGCCTGCAAAAATGACGACCCCATCCTCGATTGCATAGGCACTGTCATCATTATTCGTCTGTACAATGATGCCTGATCCATTCGTTGCATAATCTTCAATAATTTCTCCTTTGACAGGAAGAATATAATCACCCGAAGCCTGCAAGGCATCCTCATTCACTTCCGTCTGTTCTGACGGTAAAAAGGCAATCGGCTTGCCAAACGTATCCTCATACCAATCTGTCACCAACGCAAACTGCAGCTCTGTTTCCATCGCAGAAGATATCGTCTGCCGAACAGTATCCAAGTTGCTCGAAGGATAGCGGTATATAATCGCCACCATAATGAAAAGCAAAGAAGCAATTAATGTTTTCAACAAAATGATATCCTTGCGAAAAAGCGGATGCCCTTTCTCCTCACTCGCCTCAAAGGTCACCGAATGCGATTTGAAAGGACTTGATTCATGGCGCGGCTGCAATTGGCGTTCCTTCATTTTGTTTCTCTTCTTAATCCGATTGATTATCTCTTTCCTTCGATCGTTATACACCATGCATGCTCCTTTACATTGGTAATAGTAATACCACTATATGAGCAACTTGTCCGAATCATGACAAAAAGAGAAACCGGCACCGATTCTTTAGGATAAACAAAATGTAGTGATGATTTGCTTTTAGAGTACACATAAAGAACAATGGAACCATAAAATATCTGGATCCCCATCCATTTTTTATATAAATAAAAAAAAGACACCCCAGACCGAATCCGGGTGCCTTTTCTTATTTAACGCCAAATAGCTTTTTAATTTTTGAAAACATACCTGTCGGCTGAGTTTCGATTGGCTTTAATGGAATGGATTCTCCGAGTATGCGTCTTGCGATATTTCGGTACGCAATCGACGCTTCGTTATTCGGATCAAGCACAATCGGCTCACCTTGGTTAGAAGCTTTGATTACATGGTCATCATCGACAATAATACCGATTAAATCAATCGACAAGAACGTAGTAATTTCATCAATATCCAGCATCTCGCCATTATTCATCATATGACCGCGAATACGGTTAATAACGAGCTTCGGCGACTCGATATGCTCTTCTTTCTCTAATAAGCCGATAATACGATCCGCATCACGAACTGCTGTTTTTTCAGGAGTCGTAACAACGATGGCCTTATCAGCACCCGCAACAGCATTTTTATAACCTTGTTCAATACCTGCCGGGCAATCAATAATGATGTAATCAAAATCTTGCTTCAGCTCTGTCACAAGCTTATGCATTTGTTCAGGCGAAATCGATAATTTGTCGCTCGTTTGCGCTGCCGGCAATAAATACAACAAACCGTCAAAACGTTTGTCCTTTACAAGTGCCTGATGGACCTTGCAGCGCTCTTGAATGACGTCCACCAAATCGTAGATAATACGATTTTCAAGTCCCATCACGACATCTAAATTTCTCAGACCTATATCCGTATCTACTAAGCACACTTTTTTTCCTAATAATGCTAGTGCCGTTCCAAGATTAGCAGAGGTAGTCGTTTTACCTACTCCGCCCTTCCCCGACGTTATAACGAGTGCTTCACCCACGATTAGATTCCCCCTTCTAATCTAGTTAAATTAGGTCTTAGTTGCCTTAAAACCTGAATTTTATCAAAAACTATATTATTTTCATCATTTATGTACGCGCAATATTGTTTGAGCTTATCTTTAGGACCGGACGTTACCATAGCTGTATGAAGATCAGCTATGCCAATCAGCGCCTTCTCCATTTGACTGGCCGCGATGATTGCGTCCGCATTCCCTTTATAGCCTGCATGGACATAACCTTTAATTGTACCAATGATAAAAATATTGCCCACAGCCTTTACCTGAGCACCGGGATTAATATCCCCGATTAGTAATAAATCACCAGGAGCCTCAATCACTTGTCCGGATCTGACCTTCCCGACCATTGATTTAATTTGCCCCTCTTCAATTAATCGAGTCGCTTCTTCAATCGCCATTACTCCCGATTGAATGCGATCCACAAGCAGTTTTGAGTTACTCTCAATTGTAGAAACGATTTGTTCTTGTTCTTCTTGCGAAAATTGTCTGTTGCCGGTATGCACCTTAACAGGAATGAGCGGATCATCTTCCTTCACTAAACGATAAGAAATCGATAATTTCTCATTCAATTCTTCAATAACGCTCTGAAAAGAACACGAATCATTGAGATGTAGCGTCAACCCATCTTTTGTGCCTTTGATTATAACATTTTGCAAATTTCTATTACTTATCACGCACTCTCACCTCAATAATTCAATATTCTACGAAATGGTGTTTATTCCTTTCAAACAATACCTACTAAAATTGATTCTATTTTGTTTTCTTTCTAAAAAGAAGTTCGTTATTCTCTTCATCGCTGTATTTAAGCAAAAACTTCCGTAAAGGGTATGCAATAATCACAATGACAATCGCATTCAAAATTAATGTCGGCACAAGACGATCCGTCAAAAATTGCTGGAATGTCATAGCCGCAAAACCAAGCAACGCATTCATTCCATAGATGATGATTTCCAATAGTACAATTGCTACAAGAGACATAAAAGAAACAACAAAAATATTATTTTGCAGTATTTTCATGATTTTTGAAACAATATATGTAATCAATGGAAAAACAAACAAATACACACCTAAAATCTCTGTATAAACAACATCAAATAAAATCCCAATCGCCAAGCTGTAATACAGCGCTGTCCGATTGCCGCTGTAGACAGCCAAAAAAATAAGAAAAATTACTAGAAAGCGCGGAATGAATATTTTATCTCCAGTAAAAAACTCACCTGAAAACGTTGTAACAAAAATGCTTTCAGAAAGAAAAACTAAGATCGCGAGGAGCGGAATATAAAGCTTCTTCACAAGCCCGCCTCCTCAAGATCCACATCTTCCAAATCTGATAAAACTTCTTTCTTATCAAGCTCCTGCGAAACAACGACCACATGAGAAATATCATATAAATCAGCATATGGCTTCAAATAAGCTGTTTGCGTCAATCCGTATTGGTCAACCACTACTTCCTCTACAGTTCCAATCGGCAGCCCTCTTGGGAAGACACCGCCGAGGCCTGAAGTAATAACCGTTGAGCCAACTTTCACTTCAACATCGGAAGGGATTTTCTTCAGCAACAGCATTTTTGTATCTTCATCATAACCTTCAATGAGACCGACGATATCCTGATCGCCTTGAATGGCTGCTGAAATACGGCTATTAGGATCTGTCGTGCTGATCAGCTGTATAGTCGAAGAAAACTGATTAGATGACTTGACTTTACCAATTAAACCGCTCGCTGTAATAACCGCCATATTTTTTTCGACACCATGGAGCTGTCCTTTATTAATAATCAGTACTTCCTGCCATTTATCCGGGTTTCTTGCAATAACCGTCGCATTGATCGGAGAATAAGAACGCAGATCATCTTCTTTATCAATCAATGATCTTAATTCTTCGTTTTCACTTTCAAGATCTTGAACCTTCGTTTGTAAAGTCGCATATTCCTCTAATCGCGCTTTTAACTTCTCGTTCTCTTCATATGTATTTTGCAAGTCGCGAAGGTCGCTGAAAACATCTGCGACAAACTGCGCAGGCGTTTGAAAAATTTGTTGAACGAAGCCTGTCGTATCTTTAATAAATTGCTCTGGCCAGCTAACATTATCTTTTTCTTTTAATGAAAAGCCAATCAATGCCACCAGAATGATAATACTTATCAAGAGTAATATTAGTTTTTTATTCAAAAAAAACTGTGGCATGACTACACCTCTATTTATTCTGTATTCATAACTGTCAGGTTATTTTCAATCTATCGTTGTTATTAAAAATCTCTTCACATACTACAGTATACCGCAGAATGTGAAGAGCAATAAACATTATTTTTTACAGTTTGGCACGGTTTCTGAATTCATGGATGTGATCTAGTGCTTTACCTGTACCGATTGCTACGCAATCAAGCGGATTTTCCGCGATTAAAACAGGCATTTCTGTTTCTTTGCTGATGACTTTATCCAAGTTGCGCAGCAATGCGCCGCCCCCAGTCAAGACAATACCGCGATCCATAATATCTGCAGCTAATTCAGGCGGAGTTTTTTCCAATGTGCTTTTTACAGATTCAACAATTGCATAAACTGTATCGCTTAATGCATCACAAATTTCGTCCGCTGTGATTTCAATTGTTTTTGGCAGACCTGTCAGTAGATCACGTCCGCGAATTTCCATATTTTCTATACCTTCAGGATCGCCTGCAGAACCGATTTCCACTTTAACCGTTTCAGCTGTACGTTCACCAATCATTAAGTTGTATGATTTGCGAATATAATTAACGATTGCTTCATCCATCTCATCGCCCGCCACACGAACTGATTGGCTAGAAACGATACCGCCTAAAGAAATGATTGCCACTTCAGTCGTACCGCCACCGATATCAACGACCATGCTTCCAGTCGGCTCCCACACAGGAAGGTTTGCCCCGATTGCTGCTGCAAACGGCTCTTCGATTGTATACGCATCACGAGCGCCAGCTTGTCTTGTCGCATCGATAACCGCACGTTTTTCAACAGCTGTAATGCCTGATGGCACACAAACCATTACATATGGGTTACGGGCAAAAACGCCTTTTTTCTGTGCTTGGTTCATATAATATTTCATCATAGTCGCTGTAGTTTCATAATCTGCAATAACGCCATCTTTCATCGGACGAAGCGCCACAACGTTACCAGGTGTACGTCCAATCATATTTTTCGCATCATTACCTACTGCAACGATTTGTTTTGTGTCTGTGTGAAAAGCAACTACAGAAGGCTCACGTACGGCGATGCCTTTGCCTTTCACATATACCAGAGTATTTGCTGTACCTAAATCTATCCCAAGATCTTTTGTTCCAATTCCAAACATGATTGTATCTCCCTTTCCGAACATCATTTCTAAGTCAGTTAAAGTGATTACACATTATAGTATAATCCACTGTTTTATTTATATTAGCGTAATTCATTCGCAATAAAAAATCATAACTTATATTATATTACATGCCTAATTATTATGGTAGTGTCATAAATATCCTTTTTCCTTTAAACTGACATATTTTTTCTCCCCGATAATGAGATGATCCAATATGTCAATGCCGATTAATCTGCCGCATTCGATTAATCTTTTCGTCACATCAATGTCTTCTTTGCTTGGCGTAGGATCGCCCGAAGGATGATTATGCGCACAAATGATAGAAGCAGCCGAACGGCGGAATGCCTCTTTAAACACCTCGCGTGGATGGACAATAGATGAGTTTAAGCTTCCGATAAAAACCGTTTGTTTATGCAATACTTGATTTTTCGTATTCAAGTATACACAAACGAAATGCTCTTGCGATAGAAACCGCATTTCCTCCATGAGAAAATTCGCGCAATCTTCCGGAGAACGGATGACATAACGATTGGTCGTAACCAAATTATGCACCCTTCTGCCTAACTCGACAGCTGCCAGCAACTGAATGGCCTTTGCTTCACCAATTCCGTTAATGTCGGTAATTTCCTCAACAGATGCATCTTTAAGCATGCGCAGACCATCAAATTTGATAATGAGCCGATCCGCCAGTTGCAGAACAGATTCATGTTTCGTTCCCGTCCTCAGCAATAAAGCTATCAGCTCCTGATTCGACAATCCTCGTGCTCCCTCCCTTAAAAAGCGCTCACGCGGCCTCTCACTTAAAGGGAAATCGCGGATTAACAATGGTTCGTTCACTGTATATACTTCCTTTCGTCCCGATTAACGCGACGAATTGGGAAGCTGATTTCAATAAACTATGAATTTGCGAATGCCGATAATTCACGCCTCAGACGTGAAATCGGAAGGCCGACGACATTATAGTAATCTCCTTTGATGCCTTTCACAAATAAAGCCGCTTTCCCTTGAATGCCGTATGAGCCTGCTTTGTCGAACGGATCGCCGCTTTCGATATACGCAAGTATTTCCTGCTGTGTCAGCTCCCAAAACGTCACCTCTGTTTTTTCATAAAATAGGAGTGTTTGTTTATTCGATAGAATGCATACGCCTGTATAGACGTCATGCGTTTCATTAGAGAGCTGCGATAGCATTTGCAAAGCATCCTTGTGATCAGTAGGTTTGCCCAATATGCGATTGTTGTGCACGACTATTGTATCACAGCCGATAATAATTGAGCCATTATGAGCTTGCAATGCCGCTCCAGCTTTCTTGTAAGCCAGCTGCTGCACAGCTTCTACAGGAGAAATATTGTCTGGAAGAGTTTCATCAACATCTGTGGGGCATGTTGTGAAGGGTATATTGAGTAGAGTAAGAAGTTCCTGTCTTCTAGGTGAGGCAGAAGCTAGTATTAATGATTGCATGTGTTTCACCTTAACCTTTATATGATTTCAAAATGAGAGATACAACATAATCGTACCAAAGATATCCACCTTTCTCAACAACTGCTCGAGAAAATTCGACCAAAAATTTGAAAATTAAAAAAATCCCTGCAGAAAAACTGCAAGGATTCCTATTACGATTCGATCAATTGCTCATACATCGAGATGTATTCCAATAAATACATTTGTATTTGCACGATCGCATCCTCGGAAGCATCCGCACCCGTTACTGTCTCTGCCGCCTCCTTTAAAGATACGACCATTTTCGAGACATTTTCATCCTTCACTTCCAATGCCAGCAAATCGTTTAAGTCTGATTTTAAAGCTTCAGCACCCGCTTGTTCAGAGCCAAGCTGCAGCTTCGTAACCGCCCCGGCTAATGTCTGATAAAAGGCTGCACTGGCAGCAACAACCTTTGCATCGTCAGCAGAAAGCCCGGACTCACCTCCAGCAATCGTTATTTCCTTCCAATACACGTCCATCCCTTTCTCCTTATATATTGCTCCAACCTTCTTCGCATTTTCAAAAGAATCGCTAACAAAAAGCGCCACATACGTCTTATCTCCATCGCTCACCGCAATAGCCGGAAAGTCTTTTGACGTGAAATCATCCCTCGCAGCCTCAGCAGCCTCACGATTACTGAAAACGCCTCCCTGAACAAAGAACAAATCAATCGGCTCAAGACTAACAGTTGCTGATTGACCAGTCTGAGCATCGTCATTAAGCGGCGCAGTCGTATCGACAGCTGGCGCCTCACTTGCTGTAATTGTCCGAAAGACGATATACCAAAAACCGGCTCCTATTAAAACCGCCGTAATGATCGACACAAACAGCTTCTGAAACATCCGCTCATTGCGATTATTTTTCTTCTTTTTCAGTTTGCCCGAAACAAAGACACTTTCCTTCTCAAACGATTTTACTTCCTCGGAAGGAATGACCCAATCAAAGCTTTCATCTGATGTTTCTTTAGAGGCCGCACTTTCGATTGACAAAGGTTTTGCCCCTTCTTGCTCAAGCTCTTTTTGCTTAGCCTCTTTTTCCTTATTCCGCTCATTTATGTACGCTTCTTCGTTGCCGTTTATTTTAATCGTAATCGTTTTATTACGATTCGGCTTGTCCATTTTCATACTCCCCCATTCGACGTTTGCTCCATCCTAACATAGACGAAAAAAAAAATAACAAGACTTTTGTCGTCCTATTATCAATAGCTTTCGTCAATATTTTATCTATTTTGATATGATTGCATGCACCGTACTAAAACATGCTGATTCTAGATGAATATTTGAAAATACCAATTTAAAAAAGATTCACCGAAATAATACGAAAGCAATGCTCCGATAGCGATAAACGGCCCGAACGGGATCGGCTTCTTCTTTTCCACAATACCTAGAGCCATTAAAAGCAGCCCGATAACCGCTCCTAAAAACACGGCAAAAAAGAAAGCCAGCAGTACATTCTTAACACCGAGTATGAAACCGAGCAAAGCAAACAGCTTAATATCCCCACCACCCATTCCGCCTTTGCTGACAACAGCAATTAACAGAAGCAGGCCAAAACCAATCATTGCTCCTAATAAAAGATTGAGCCAATCTGCATCCCTTAACGTTAAATGCAAAAAAAGAAAAACAGCAGTAAAAAAGATCAATATTTTATCAGGAATAATCATATACGCTAAATCAGAGACAGTAATAATAATTAAAAGCGATATAAGCGCATAACAAAAGATTAATTCAACGCTCCAACCAATGATAAAAGGAGAAATGGAAAATAACAATCCCGTCATAAACTCTATAAACGGATAAATAGGAGAAATTGGAGCCTGACAATTCCGGCATTTTCCCTTTTGCATAAGATAAGACAGGACTGGTATTAGCTCTATATAAGTCAAGACTTTCTTGCATTTCGGACAAGAAGACCGCGGAGCCACAACTGATTCTTTCAAAGGAATCCGCAATCCGACCACATTATAGAACGAGCCTAGTATTAGGCCGATGATTGTTATGTAGATTATGAGTAACGTATTCATAGTTTAGGCCCCTTCATAAAAATTCTTTATTTAGATTTAAGGAAGAAACTGTATTCTCTATTAAACTGTTATTTAATGCTATCAATCGTAATTAATTCATTGTTCCGTATTAGCCACATGATTATCTTCTTTCGAATAGTTAATTATATTCACAACAGCCGATATAGTAATCGCCGAAACAAAAACCAAAAATATACCCTTTTACCTATTATAATACGTTATATAATTACTATGAATACCAAATAAGGTAATAATTAGTGAAATACTCCAGGCCAAATCTGACCTTTACTCCTATGAAGCTTCTTCATTTATTACATTATTAAGCATTATTGCAATTATATTTTTAATATTCCTTCTAATACCACACTTTTCAATAAATTTTCAACTACAGTTAAATAAACTCCACAAAGTTATGCTTACTTAATTGAAATTCCTACTAACTAACACATAGAAAACCCAATGCCGACTCCTTCAGCATTGGGTTCTCATAC
>JBJFHH010000143.1:0-2847 GCA_051893475.1 Bacillus sp. (in: firmicutes)
AACGTCTTGCTTCAATTCGACAACATCTTTTTCAATAACACTTAAACGCTCGTTAATTGGGTTTAACTCTTCTTTTAGCACTGAGCGCAAAACTTGTTGCAGTTCCGTATCCATCAACTTCACCTCCTTTTCTTGTCCTTATTATAGCAAATTTTTGTAAAAAATATTGCTGAAGAGAAAAAGAAATAAATGCTGCTGATTGAATGTTTTTAGCGTCTGAATTTTTTAAAATTTGTATTGTGATCAGTGACGTTTTTTCTGAAAAAATGGCCATTTGTTCCAAAAAAAGTGAACGGAAAGCCGTCTTTTCGGATTGGTGGCGAACAAAAAATGGTTTCTTGAAAATTATTTGTGCGATGTGAAGTCTAATAGGTACCTCGCGGCCAATAATAGGTACCTCGCGCTTGATAATAGAGCCGTCGCAAAAAGAATAGGTACCTCAGGCTTAGAAATAGAGCGGTCATGAAAAAAATAGGTATCTCGAATGACCCGAAAGAGCAGTGAACCGAAGAATAGAGCCTTCGAATGTATTATAGGGCGCTCGGTTTTATTCGCTTGAATTCCTGAAATAGAAAATACACAATTTCAAAGAAGGACAGGTGACGGTTTTTGTCCATGGTTTCCAGCCGGTAACTATCGCACTTTATTGTGCCTGCTTGTGGTTTAGGCCGGGCAGTTTTAAGGTAATAGTAGAGGTTAGAAAGAAGGTGTGAAAATGACTCAACGTGAACGATTATTATTTCTCATCAATAGATTGCTGGGTGAAAATCCGGCGTATAAAGAAGTGGGAATACCAAGGGAGATAGCGGAACAGAAACGGCTTTTGCGCTCGCTCATGAACGTTCGTCCGCCTGTTTCCATAGACAACTCTTTTCTCGAGGTGCAGGATGACTACTTGCTGGAGGAATTAAGCGGCAAGGGTGTGACGGATATCGCCGATCTAAAACCAATCCGAGACAATCTGTATGTATGGAGGGGCGATATTACGACATTGAAGGTGGATGCAATTGTCAATGCGGCGAACAGCCAAATGATCGGCTGCTTCATTCCGTGCCATGGCTGCATTGATAATGCCATTCATACATATGCCGGCATTCAGCTGCGGCTTGCCTGCAACGACATGATGGAAAAGCAGGAAGTTCCTGAACCGACAGGGAAGGCAAAAATAACGCCGGCTTTTAATTTGCCAAGTAAGTATGTCATTCATACAGTTGGTCCGATTATATCAGGTGAGCTAACGGAACGTGATTGCGAACTGCTTGCCGATTGTTATCGCTCTTGTCTGGAAATCGCCGCCGAGGCCGGATTGGAGAGTATCGCATTTTGCTGCATATCAACAGGCGAATTTCGTTTTCCGAATGACAGAGCGGCAGAAATCGCTGTTGAAACGGTGCAGCATTTTATAGAAGAAAATGAAAGTGGAATGAAGGTGATTTTTAATGTTTTCAAAGAAACAGACTGGTACATCTATCAGCAATTACTCGGAGAAAATCGCTGAAGTGAAGGAGTGGCTTGCTGATGCCGATGCGATTGTCATCGGGGCGGGCGCAGGACTTTCTGCTTCAGCCGGTCTTAGCTACAGTGGCCGGCGATTCACCGATCATTTTCAGGAATTCATTAAGAAGTACGGGATGACCGATATGTATTCGGCTGGCTTTTATCCATTTCCGACACCGGAAGAGAAGTGGGGATATTGGAGCCGGCACATTATGCTCAACCGTTATGAAGCAGAGGTCGGCAAGCCGTATGCTGACCTGCTTGAGCTTGTTCAGGACAAGCCGTATTTTGTTATCACGACCAATGTCGATCATCAGTTTCAGCGGGCTGGATTTCCGGAAGAAAGCATTTTTGCCACACAAGGGGATTACGGGTTGTTTCAATGTAAAAAAGCGTGCCACAATCAACTATACGAAAATGAGGCGGTTATTAAGCAAATGGTTGCAGAGCAAAGTAACTGTAAAATACCGACAAAGCTGATTCCGAAATGTCCGGTGTGCGGAGGGGAAATGGAAGTCAATATCCGAGTCGATCAAAACTTTGTGGAGGACGAGTGTTGGCATTTAGCGCAAGAACGTTACTTGGCGTTTCTGACAGAGCATCAAAATGACAACATCGTCTTTCTGGAGCTTGGTGTCGGAATGAATACACCGAGCATCATAAAATATCCATTCATGCGTCTGACTAATAATTTTCCGCATGCCCATCTTGTGTCTATCAATCAAGAAAACTTCGGTGTGCCCGAGGAGATTGCGGAATTGTCGATTATACTGACATGTGATATTGGGGAGGCGCTTGCGGAGCTACTGTAAATGCTGCTGACGCCGATCCTATTTCTGTCTGCATAAGGAAGCGTCTCTATAAAACTAATGCTGAACAGTAGAGTTAACTCTAGGTCAATGGGTTGTTGCTTTGAAAATATTACCGTGCCGGATTGTTTTGACATCAGGTATACACCGTGATAGAATCGCCATCATAATCGAAGACTACTCACCGAAAGGGAGCTGATGTTTTGAAAACCTATTCAATCAGTGAAGCGGCAAAAGAATTGAATTTGACAGCCTATACATTGCGTTACTACGATAAAGAGGGGTTGTTGCCTTTCGTGGAGCGTACAGAGAGCGGGACGCGAATTTTTAAGGAAAATGATATTAATGCATTGAGAATCATTGAATGCTTGAAGCATACCGGAATGCCGATTAAAGGAATTAAGCAATTTATCGAATGGTGCTCAGAAGGGGACGCCAGCTTGCAGCAGCGCTATGACATGTTTTTGGAAAGAAAAGCGATCGTCGAAGCACAGATGGAAGAATTGAAAAAAACAATGGCAATCATTGAACATAAATGCGA
>JBJFHH010000144.1:0-11708 GCA_051893475.1 Bacillus sp. (in: firmicutes)
GGCTTCAGACGATTGTTCACTTTTGAACAACGACAGGCACAGGCCGTTGATTTTTGATGGCTCGTTCTCGAGCTAACAAAGTAAGACTGAGTAAATTAATAGACGGGATAATGGTTGTTTGCTATATTTGTCTAAATGATAATAATTTTCAGTTATCGAAAAGGGATGGTTCAATTGCTCGAAAAAATGCACGCATTTATTACATTGTCTGAGTGCAAATCTTTCACAGAGACCTCTAAGCGACTTTTTTGTTCACAGCCAACAATCACTAACCAGATTAACCAACTAGAAAAGCATTTTCAGCAAAAGTTAGTTAAACGCTCTTCAAGAACGATTGAACTGACATCAAACGGCGAGATCTTTTTAGCCTATGCAAAGAAGATGATGGGCTTATATGAGGAATTGAAAGACAAAATGTATACGAACACATGTGACAATAACCTTCCGATTTACATTAGTCACTATATAGCAGGAAGCTATTTCCACTCTTTATTTCCGATAAACAATGACATGTATCATCAATGTCCGTTAGCTATAAACAGCTTTTGCTATAGTGATTTAAAGCAAAGCTTAATTGATAAACAAGCAAAGTTTGCTATTATGCCAATCTACGAACAGGATGAATTGATCCTCAAATCATTTGAAATTGAAGTATTATTTGAGGAAGAGCTGATATTGATTTTGTCTCCTCATCATCCGTTCAGCAAAAGAAAATTACTATATATACGTGATTTACAAAATGAGACGATTTTATTGCCTAATAGCCACTTTATGCAGCAAGAGATTCGACAGTCACTTCAGAAAAAAGAAGTATCGCCACGCTTTATTTCAATGACAAACTTCGATATCATTAAACAGGCTGTGAGTCAAAATATGGGGATATCATTTTTGCCAACCAAAGCGGTAGAGAGCCTGCTTCAAACAGGAGAACTGATCAGTAAGCCTGTCAGCGGTTTAAAAATCATGCGGAAAAATGGTATAGTAACGCAACCAAATGTTCAACTTGATGAACAAGAACAGAAAATCTATGAACATATCAAACAGCAACTAATGAACTAAATCAGGATTAAATAGATGACCTCTCAAAAAGCATTTTGCGACTTTTGGGAGGTCGTTTCTTCATATGTAACCCATCTAAACCCTCTTACAAATCTATCTATTATAAATAAATTGAATAATTATATCAGAAAAAATTATAAAACATTTTAAAACCGTTACGAATAAAGACCAAAATCAATTGTTAGATATTTTCAAATATTGATAATTATTCTCGGTTATTATAAAGTTCCACTGTATACGATATTGATAATCATTATCAGTTATGAATGGAGGAATTATATATAATGAGGATTTTAAAGAAGCTGCTAGGTGTACTCCCGGTCGCTGTATTATTGCTGCTTGCCGGTTGCGGCAACTCTGAAGAAGCTACATCTAATAAAAATTCTACTAAAGCAAACACAGAGCAAGTAGAAAAACTGACCATCGGCATTCCATCAGATGTTGGACCATTAAATATTTACACAGGAAATATGGACTGGCTAACTGATTTAGTGTATGACAAGCTTTTTTCTCCATCACCCTATGTTGATGAACCGACTCCGTGGTTAGCGGAATCAGCTGAGCAAATTGACGATAAAACTTGGAAGGTGAAAATCCGTTCAGGTATCAAATGGCATGACGGAGAAGATTTCACAGCGGAAGACGTTAAGTTCACTTACGAATACTATCGCGACGGTCCAGCAAATCGCCACACACACCATGTAAGTGAAGTGCCGCAAATTGATGTTATTGAAATTGAAGAAGATGGTGAAACCGTTCGTTTCGAATGTGCTTATGCATGCCCATCTTTACAAACGATTACATTTGCCGATCTGCCAATCCTGCCGGAGCATATTTGGAGCAATGTTGAAAATCCGCGCAAATATACAGACTTAGCCATTGGTACAGGTCCTTATAAATTAACGGAGTATGTCGCTGATCAAAATTACACGTTAGAAGCGAATGAAGATTACTTCATGGGCACTCCGACTGTTAAGACATTGAGTATGCCAATCATCAAAGATGCTACCGCAATGTTTAATGCATTGCGTTCAGGTGAAATTGACGCATCTACGAGAACAGTCCCATCTGAATTACAGTCGACATTCTTAAATTTAGATAATATGACATTAGCAGAAGCAAGTCCGCTTTCTATTGTTCAATTCGGTTTGAACTTCCAACAAGCACCGTTTAACAATGAGGACTTCCGTCAAGCAATGTCCTTATCGATTGACCGACAAGCTATTGTAGACACGGTACTTTTAGGACAAGGAGAGGCTGGTTTAAAAGGGTACCCACATCCATCTTCACCTTGGACAAATCCGGAGCTTTCAACACCATTTGATCAAACAGCAGCAAATAGTCTGTTTGATTCATTGGGATATAAAGATACGAACGGTGACGGTTTCCGTGAAACACCGGAAGGAGAAGAACTGTCTTTATCAATCATCGTCTCCGCAAGTGAACCGATTTATGTTCGTGTTGCAGAAATGTTGAAGGAACAGTATAAGACTGTCGGCATTAACTTTAACGTAGAAGCATTGGATAGTACGACTTACTCAGCAAGAAATTCCGAGAAAAATTATGATGCCTATGTAAGTTTAATCGGACCACACGGTGTTGCCGACCCGGACCAATTCATTATGTCACACCGCTCATCTTATTTATGGGCAAAAGAAATCGAATATCCGGAAATGGATGCTTTAATAACGGATTGGATGGCTGCAAATACCATCGAAAACCGTAAACAGATCTCATTTGATATGCAGTCCCTTTATAACGAGCAGCCTACTGCTATCGCTCTTTACTATCCTGAGGAAATCTATGCTTACAATAATGAAGTATACAACCGTTATGTAGAATCATTAGGCTACGGCATTATAAACAAATTCTCCTTCTTGCCGACAGAAACGCAAGAAGCAGCTGCTACGACAGCGCCTAAAATTATCGAGTAATAAAACCGGCAAAGGTGGAGCATTCACATGAACAGTAGCGTTTCTAGTTTAGGAAAAAAACTGTTCCAATATGCGCTAGTGCTTTTTGTGGCAGTGACAATTAATTTTGCACTGCCACGTTTAGCACCAGGCGACCCGCTTCTGTATTTTTTTGATGAAGCAACTATTAAGGAGCTGACTCATGCACAAAAACAAGATGTGCTTGAATCAATTGGATTAGGCGGAACAATATGGGAGCAGTATTGGACATATATCGTTGGGATTTTTAGTTTTAATTTTGGTGACTCCATTAAATACGGCGTTCCTGTTATGGAAATCATTCAGGAGCGATTGCCATGGACGCTGCTTTTAATTGCTCCGGCAATGCTTTTAAGCGCGATTTTTGGAATTGTTATCGGTGCATATTCCGCTTGGAACAGAGGAAAGAGTCGCGATATTCAGTTATTGACAGGTATGCTGACACTGCAGGCGATTCCCGGTTTTTGGATTGGGATGCTGTTTATTGCTGTTTTTGCGGTACAGCTTGGCTGGTTCCCTACTTATGGAGCGGTCTCGATTTCAGGTGTTGATTCGACATTTGACTATGTACTAGATGTCATTATGCATTTAATTTTACCGGTAACAACCATTACGATTGCCACAGTCGGTTCTAATTATTTATTAACCCGCTCTTCGATGCTGGAATCATTAGGTCAGGATTACATTACGATGGCAGAAGCAAAAGGTGTGAAGAAAAAGACGTTAATTTTCAATCATGCACTTCGTAATGCAATGCTGCCCATTTATACTCATTTTACGATGAGCCTAGGTACATTAATCAGCGGTTCTGTAGTCGTAGAATCTGTTTTTTCATATCCGGGAATCGGAAGACTCTTATATGAAAGTGTAACCGCCCGCGATTTTCCAATGATGCAAGCCGTATTTTTATTAATCACTTTAGGCGTTATTTTAGCGAATCTATTGGCTGATTTAACTTATCCGCTGATTGATCCGCGAGCGAGATCACGAAAGGCTAAAAAGGGGGATCAATATGCGTAAACCAACTAAAATAATCGGCGGCATCGGCTTCTTCTTATTGGCTGCAATTTTAGCTTTCGCAATCATCGGACCCTTTCTTATTCCGTTTGACCCTTATACCCAGGCAGGTCCCTCCTTCCAGGGGCCAAATAGTACACACTGGCTTGGAACAAACGATATGGGGCAGGATATTTTGGCTGAATTGGCGGAAGGAGCAAGAACCTCCTTATTCATCGGTATTATGACAGCCCTATTATCGACATTAATTGGCGGAACATTAGGCGTTTTATCAGGATATATCGGCGGCTGGCTTGAAACCGTTACAATGCGCACAATCGATGTTGTGCTCACTTTGCCGTTTTTGCCATTAATGATTGTGATTGCTGTCTATATGGGCCCCGGCGTTATGACGCAAGTATTTGTCATAACCCTTCTTATGTGGGCAGGTAAAGCACGACAAATTCGCGCTCAAACCTTGTCCATTAAACAAGCTGGACCGGTTCTGGCAGCAAAAACGATGGGCGCTAGTAATTTTTACATTTTTAAAAAGCATATTTTCCCTGGTGTCTTTCCGCTGTTCATTCCGCAATTCGTAGGTGCAGTCAATGCTGCGATTCTTTTGGAATCATCACTAAGCTTTTTAGGGATGGGAGACCCGTTAACAAAAAGCTGGGGAAGTATTTTATATTATGCCAATTACCGAAGCGCCTTTTTAACCGATGCTTGGGTATGGTGGATCATCCCGCCCGGTATATGCATTGTCATGATTGTATTGGCATTTTCATTTATCGGCTACTATTTAGAAGAAAAAGTAAATCCGCGCCTTAGCAATTATGTCGTGACACCAAAACGAAAAAAGCGGGAAATTGCGAACGATCCAACTATGCAAATCGAGGATATCGTACTTTCCGTCCGCAACTTAATGGTTGAATATCCTAAAAATAACGATTATCAAGCAGTTGTTACGGATGTCAGCTTCGACGTCCACCGTGGTGCTGTGCTTGGAATTGTCGGAGAATCCGGCAGTGGTAAAACAACTGTGGCTTCTTCAATTATCCAGCAACTGAAAATGCCTGCCAGAAGCTCCGGTTCAATTTTCTTTGAAGGCAACGACTTGCAAACATTTGATGATGAACAGCTTCGTCAACTGCGCGGACAGCACATCGGCTATATCGCACAGGCAGCAATGAATGCATTAAATCCGGTGCTATCGATTGAAAAGCAGTTACGCGAAGCGATGCTGGCTCACAATCGTTATACTGAATCACAAATTCAGGAGCGCATCGACGAAGTGCTAACACAAGTAGGTATCGATCCAAAATGGAAAAAAGGCTTTGCTCATGAGCTGTCCGGCGGGATGCGTCAGCGTGTCATTATTGCAATGGCGCTTATTAACCGACCGAAATTCATTATTGCGGATGAGCCGACAACCGGGCTGGATGTCATTGTGCAAGTCGAAATCATTCAATTATTGAAAAATCTTCAAAGAGAATTGAATTTATCGATGATTTTCATTTCGCATGATTTACCGGCCGTGTTATCCATCACCGACGATATCGTCATTATGAAATATGGTCATATCGTCGACCATGGACCTTCCGTCCAGCTTGCTGAAAGATCAAAGCATCCGTATACAAGAAGATTAATGGATTCCGTTCCGTTATTACGTCCACGTAATAACGTCATAAAAGAGGCGGTGCACAGCGAATGACATTACTTGAAGTGAAACATATAAAGAAGACATTTGGTCGTACGAAAGTCAATCAGGCAGAAGTCCTCAAGGATGTAAGTTTTGAATTGGCTGCCGGAGAAATTATTGGCTTGATTGGAGCAAGCGGAGCCGGCAAAAGTACGATTGGGCGTATTTTAGCGGGACTTGAAACTCCCACAGATGGTGCAATGTTTTTCGAAGGTGAAAATATTTTTCTAATGAAAAGCAAACAGAGACGAGCACTTGCAAAGCAAATTCAAATGGTTTTTCAAGATCCTTATGAAGCTCTCTCATCGAGGATGACAATTAAACAGCTTGTAGCCGAGCCGCTCGTAATCCAACAAATCGAAAAAGGAAACGAAGAGAAGCGCGAACAGTTAATTCGTGAAGCTCTTATTAATGTTTCGCTTGATCCAGACAAATATATGCATCGTTTTCCTCATGAGCTATCTGGAGGAGAACGGCAACGAGTTGGTCTTGCCCGTGCATTCGTTTGCAAGCCGAAACTCATCATTGCTGACGAACCGACATCGATGCTTGATACATCACTGCGTCTGGAACTATTAGAGTTGATGAAAAAGATGAATGAGCAGTTTGACATTTCCTATTTATTCGTCACACATGACATTGCATTAACGAAAAACTTTTGCAACCGGCTTATTGTCCTGCAGCATGGCGAAATTGTAGAGCAAGGTGACACGAATACAGTTATTGAAAATCCTGGTCACCCATACACGCAATCATTAATACAAGCATTACATCAATTAGAAACCTATAAAGGAGAATCATAATGAAAAAAGACTTTTTAGTACTGAATCCTGGAGGAATCTTTGCGCAAACACGTGCCAACGATCCAAATTACAAAGCAGATTTTGATCACATTGATATTTACTCGTTACCGGATGTTAACTTAAACGACTATAAATGCCTAGTTATTACCGGCTTTGCCGATCAGGAATTCTTGTATGAGGAACGCGACATTATCCGTCAATTTCTAGACAGTAAAAAGGTCGTTGTCTTTTCGGGTAACCTAGTAACAGACTGGCTGCCTGGCGGAAAAAACTTCATTGCTAAGGAGATTAAGAGCTTCAAAGATTACGAAGTTTCCATCGCAAAGCCGCACCCAATTTTTGAAGGGGTAATTGAAGATGATATGACTTATAACAAAGGCGTATCCGGCTTCTTCGCCAGAGGGCACCACCCGCTTCCGGAAGGTGCTGAAGTTCTTTTGACGTTACCTGGTGACGAGCCGATTACATATATTGATCGTCAGTCCACAAAAGGCACTATTATTGTTCATGTCGGTTTCGACCTATTCGGATATATGCAATCAGAACCGAAAAAAACGACGGACCGTATCGGTAAACAACTGATCCAGTTTGTTCGCGACGAATTTGACCGTTTACAAGGAGGAGAAAAACAATGAGAAAAATCGCTGTACTATACGGAGGAAGCTCTCAGCATTACCGAACATATAAAACATCTGAATTTGCTGAGTACATTCACCAGCTAATCCCTATTCGCTCATTTGCTTCCTCATCGCTTGAAGGCATTGATGTCCTGTTAATTCCTTCGCAAACGCATATCGGTTTATTACAGGAATCTGTTGAAAAGATTTATCAATTTTCCGAACAAGGGGGAATCGTTGTAACTTTCGGCCCTCAAGCAAATGAATGGCTGCCAAATCACAATTATGAATTTCGTCCGACAAACTTTTGGTGGTGGCTTGAAAAGGATGCCAAAAGCGGACTGCAGCTGGCAAACCCTTCACATGATCTATTTGCAAACTACCTTACATTAGCAGATGCAACATGGCATCAGCATGGGGTTTATTGGCCGCCTGCCTATTGCGATATATTAGTAGCAACAGATGACGGTGCTGCTGTTTTATATATTGACAAACAAAGTACGAACGGCATTTGGATTAACACAACTCTTGACCCTGATTATCACTACGGCTCCTATTTCATGCCTGCAACTGAACGGTTCCTTCGCGGCTTTCTGCCATGGCTTGTGAAAGGAATCATATAAAAGTGATTCGCTTGCGCAACGTATCGAAAAGCTATCAAAACACGCCCGTTCTAGAGCAAATAAATGGACATCTGGCCCATGGAGAATTCGCCTTTCTCCATGGGCGTTCAGGTTCCGGAAAGAGCACATTATTAAAGCTACTGTATCGTGACATTGAAGCAGATCATGGCACGATTGAAATCGAAGGACAAAATATTTTGCATATACCAAAGCATTTGCTTCGGCGCAAAATCGGCGTGATTTTCCAATCTTTCGAGCTGCTCGAAAAGAAAACCGTTTTTGAAAATGTCGCACTTGCCGGGCAAATACTGGGTCGGCATCGTACAGAAATAGCTCATGAAGCACAACGTTTATTAGAAAGAGTTGGCTTAGCGAATAAAAAAGATGCTTATCCTAACGAGCTTTCCGGAGGTCAACAGCAGCGTGTCGCTGTCGTTCGTGCACTTTTAAATAAACCGAAGCTCATTTTGGCAGACGAGCCGACTGGCAATCTCGATCGTGAAACAGCATTTGAAGTGATGGAGCTTCTTTATGAACTTCACAAGGAAGAAAAGCTGGCGATGCTTGTTGTGTCACATTCCACTGAACTAATGAAGGCCATTCAGGCAAAACATTTTGTTATGGAAGCAGGGAAAATGCGTGAATCGTAATCTATTACTCTATATGTGGCAGGATATACGTACGGGCTTAATACGAAATCGCGGTGCTGCACTCGCTGCAATCGCACTTATTTTTGTATCGACGCTTTTAATCGGCACACTGCTTATGGCACGTATGCTTTTATCTGATGCAGTCACGTACATCGAGTCTCAGCTATCAATGAAGGTATATGTTGAATCAGGAGTCAATCCAGAACATGTTGCTTTCATTCTACAGGAACAATCTTATGTATCCTCTGTTGAAATTGAACAAGGCGAAGATTTATTGAACAGGCTGGAATTCTTCTTTACCGGCAAAGAGCATCTGCTTCAATCATTTAAAAATAACGGATTGCCGGATGCGATTGTCCTGCAAATCCAAAACAAAGATGAAATCTCCTATATTGCCGAACAGTTAGCCTTAATTGACGGCATCGAAAAAGTCATCTATCCGCAGCAAATGGCGGAAACTTTGAATACTTGGTTAACGACCATACAAACTTACGGGCTGTTAATCACCATTTTTTCGAGTGTATTAGCATTTACCATTGTTTATATCGCTTTTCGTTTATCACTCTATCAACGAGCACAAGAAATACGTGTAAAGCTACTGATTGGAGCCGATCCAAAAATCGTGCGTACACAATTTTTATCAGAAGGCTGTTTGCTAGGGTTTGCCGGCAGTTTTCTCGCTATGCTATTAACGATTGTTTGTTATTTCGCAGCATTGAAACCTCTCATCGCTTCTATTCCGATTTTCACAACGGTGGATAGCCGATTTATGATGACAATATTCATTTCGCAATTGGTTGCCGGAACACTCATCGGAGTGACCGCTAGCTATATTTCTACAAGGAAGCTGATTCATCATGTTTAAACGCTGGGTGCTTGTCGGATTATTTGTCTTAGGCATTTCTGTGCCAGTTTCAGCCCATCTTACCGGTGCTTTCGCTGATTTTCTCGCAATCGTTTATGATGATACAACGATTTCAAAGCTAAAAGACGAAATGGAAAATACAAAAAAGCAGATTGAAGAATTGAAGCCTAAGGTTGGGGCGTTAGAAGAGCAATTTCTAGAGGAGCGAGACTACTCGGCAGAACAGCTGACTTTTTATGCAGATACCGGATTGGATACATGGATCGCCTTGCTGCAGAATGGCGATCAACTAGTAGATATCCTTGGAAATCATTGGATCATGGAACGAAGCATCCACCAATATATAGAAGAGTTAAACACACTGTATTTGCAGTTCAAACAGTTAGAGGCCACTAAACAATCGTTAGAGGGTCATCATCAATTACTCGCAATGATTGAAGAAAATTTGCAGGCACGTGAATCCTTTTTAGCAGAAAATTCCGACTTGCCATTAGAACAAATCGCCAACTATTTAGATATCGACTGGACAGCAGAGGTTGAGGAACAAATCATCTCCGCCATGCAAAATGATGCTGAAACAATTGAAAATGACTTGCTCGATTGGGTCAATGAAGAAGAAACTCTTCCTTACAGATTGAAGGAGGACTGGCTGAACGAAAGAAGCGAACTGCAATATTTCTTCCGTCAAGATCATTTATATGCCATCTATGAACAAGAGGGCGCCCATGTCATCGTTCTTGGACAAATACTTCAGGCAGAGGAAGGTGACTATGCAGAGTTTGTCATAGAAGCCGGCTTTTATAATGGCTTCTTTTTGCCTGAAGAGCTTTTGGTTGAACTTCCGAGCTTCAAATTGCACTACGAAACCTTAAATCAGCTTAAAGACATTTCATCCCCATACCTTGTACAGGGTGATGGTGAGCTGCTCTTGCATACGAAATAAAAGGAGAGGAATTGAATGATCAGAAAAATCAGTGCATTACTGTTGTTAAGCGTATTATTTGTTTCTAATGCGTTTGCCCATGTAATGAACAGCGATAATGTTTTTACAGACATATCATACTCCGAGGCAAAGGACGATATCGTTCTCTTGCATTCGCTCGGCGTTATATCCTATCAATATGAAGAATATATTTTTCGCCCGCAGGATCCTTTGGCCAAACAAGAACTTGCCAGTTGGGCCGGCTCATACTTTAGACTTGAAGGAGAAACTTCAGAGCAGCTAGCCAAGGCAGCGCTTGCTGAAGGCTATATCACTTCTTTAACAGGCATTGCCACCTATCAGGATGTGAATCAAGCATTTTTTCAAAATCAATTGACGCTGGACAATCCAAATGACGCATTGACACGTGAACAATTTGCTCAATTTGTTGCAGCAAATGTAGATATAGACGTGAGTGGACAATCTTTATATGAAATGTCCGGATTTTCAGCTGGACCGGTTGGAGTGGTCGAAGCTGTGCAGCAAGTTGAAAAGCTGACGTCTGAAGGGGAAACAAAAAAAGTATACGAATTAACGATTGATGGCGAAGTATATGAACTGGGCTTGCATCCCCGAATAACTGCCCAAGTAGCAGATCCAAACATTTGGGTAGGTATGACCGTTACAAAATCCTCAATTGGACCAAATGTAGAAACCGATGCTACTGGGACACATAGTTCAACTCACGGACACTCCCATGATACTGATGCAGGCAGCCTTGATCATTCACACCATGAAGAAAGTTCTGATGCATCAGAGAATACAATTTCTCAGTATGCATTACAATTTATACAACTCGATAGCGCTGCCACTGATGATCCTGAGGTTGCTACTAAAAACGTAGGTAATAGCGAGGCAGTATCAGAGGAAACGGAGCAAGACAGCCAATCATGGAAGATGATTACAGCTGCTGTTCTTATTTTAGCGGCTGTTCTTATTGTCCTTATTAAAAGAAAACAAAACATACATTCACAATGAAATAAATGACCTGTCTATGCTTTTACTCATAGATAGGTCTTATATGGCACAATTTCTCTCATACTCCACGCAATCTTTTTCAGCGATGACACTTTCTTCCCATTCACAGTCCAATCACAGGTATGAACGATCATTAAATGCATTCATCTTCAATGGTAAAACGACATTTTTACAGATTTCCTTTCAAATTCAGCTCATGTCTCATTTAAAAACTCACTTTTTCAATATATTTGCTGACGTTTATTTTATGCAGTTTGCAGGTGTCGGTTAACAAATGCTGAATATAATTAAAAAAAGGAGGTGATTCATTGAGGCAACAGTTCATCCCAATCGGAATCCTTATTTCTAGCTTAATCTTCATATTTTTTATTGATTCAAGCCATTCATTCATCCTGCTTATAACCAAGCTCATTCCCATGTTGCTACTCATCTTGTATGCAGCCCGACAAACCCCTGCTCAAAAGAGCATTTTAATCGGGCT
>JBJFHH010000145.1:0-2817 GCA_051893475.1 Bacillus sp. (in: firmicutes)
CTAGCATACTTCCTGCTTTTCATCTCTCTATTTTCTTTGATTAATAAGCATAATATGTATATTGGATGTTATGCTCCTCTAAATATTCAATAAGTTTCTTTTCGCATTCGGGCCCTTTGAACATTTCCTGTACTAGATCAAGAAGCGGTGCATCGGAATGCATTTCTTCCTTCAGCATATTGTGCAGTTCCAGTGTTTCCTCCTGAGTCAATAAATAATAGTATTCATGAATTTCATCATTCCATTTTTTCTCTATGAAAGCGACCATTACCTCCAGCTGACCTTTCTTTAAATACCCGTAAATATATACTGTTATTTCGTCATCTTTGCGTCTATATAATAATACCTTATCCATATCAATCTCCTCAATTTAAGCTATATTTAGTTATTAATCTATTCCCTCGGACGGTGAAAAGAAACCTTGATTTTGAAAAGGGGATGAGTGAGGAATAGAATTCATTTAGTCTTCCATTATTTTAAAAATAAAAAAATATTATTTAAAAATAAAAAATAATTTTATAATTCGTATAATTAGTGTTAGAATAGGCAATAACACCAGAAGTCCACCTCAGGGGTACAAATGTATTTTTAAAAAAGGTATGCTTCTTGGATACAACGGAGGGAAATTGATGAAAGATATACTATTGAAATGGGACCGGATCAGCTTAGTTAAGCAGATTTTAGTCGGTATGATTGTCGGTATTATTTTAGCTTTAACGATTCCGGAAGCTGCTGAATGGGTGTCGGTTTTCGGTTCTTTATTTGTTAGTGCTTTAAAGGCTGTTGCGCCGATATTGGTGTTTGCAATTGTCTTGCATGCAATTTCTAAGCATAGAAGCGGCCATAAAACGAATATGAAATCAATTATCGGTTTATATGCAATTGGTACGGTTCTTGCTGGTTTAGTGGGAGTTATCGCCAGCTTCCTGTTCCCGGTAACATTGTCGCTTACTACAGGTGCCGAGGATGTGGCGCCGCCGAGTGGAATTGTGCAAGTGCTTGAAACAATTCTGTTCAATGTTGTCGATAACCCTGTAAATGCCATTATAAATGCAAACTATTTAGGTATTTTAACTTGGGCGGTTCTGCTCGGAATCGTATTAAGAAAAGCATCAGATGTGACGAAAAATGTTATCGAAAATGTTTCGGATGCTGTATCGGTCATTGTAAAATGGGTGATCAAATTAGCGCCCCTTGGTATCATGGGTCTCATTTTTGATGCGATTGTAACAACGGGTCTTTCATCTTTGCTTGTTTACGGAAAACTGTTGCTATTGCTGCTTGGAAGCATGTTCTTTGTTGCATTGGTGATCAATCCTCTGATTGTATTCATCTATACTCGCAAAAATCCGTATCCGCTTGTTTTTAAAGTATTAAGAGAGAGCGGCATTACCGCATTTTTTACCAGAAGTTCAGCAGCAAACATTCCGGTCAATATGACATTGTGCGAAAAACTTGGATTGGACAAGGATACGTATTCTGTATCAGTTCCGCTTGGTGCGACAATCAACATGGCCGGTGCTGCAGTAACGATTTCAGTATTGACGCTGGCGACGGTTCACACACTCGGCATTGATGTTGACATTCCGACAGCGCTTATTCTTGTTGTTTTAGCAGCTGTATCGGCGGCCGGCGCATCAGGTGTTCCAGGCGGCTCACTATTGCTGATTCCTCTTGCGTGCAGCTTGTTCGGAATTTCCAATGATATCGCGATGCAAGTCGTGGCAGTCGGCTTTATTATTGGTGTTCTGCAAGACTCTTGCGAAACAGCGCTGAATTCATCATCGGACGTGCTGTTCACGGCAACAGCTGAGTATGCGAAAGAGCGAAAAAACAATGGGGAAGTTGTGGTTAAACTATAAAATCAACAAGGAGGGCCATCCGAAAGTCAGTCTGGCTTTTGGATGGCTCTTTTTGTTTGCTTCGTTTAGCATAGAGATATAGACACATTATAGTTGGAGGGGTTTATGATGAATATGAGAGTTGAAAAGATGCCGAAATCTCGAATTGCCTATGTGCGCCAAGTTGGTCCCTATGGTCCTGGCAATGCTAAGGCGATGGAGCGAATAAAAAATTGGGCAGGTGAAAGAAAGCTTACCGAAAAAGATATAATTCTTGGGATTGCGCAAGATAATCCGAACACAACAGCGCCTGAGGAATGCAGATACGATGCTTGTATCGTCATACCTGATGATTTTACAGTGGATGATTCTGTTTGCGAAGCAGAGCTGCCAGGCGGGGAATATGCCGTTTGTAAAGTGAAACATACGGCAGATGAGATACACAGAGCATGGGCTGAAATTTTCCCTGCGTTGAATGCCATCGGTTATCAAGTAGTCTCTCGACCTATGATAGAAAGATATACGGAAGATCTGGTTATGAATGGTTATTGCGAGCTGTGCGTGCCGATTAAACTATTATTGTGAAATATTTAGTGAATTTTCTGCAAATAGTTTTCGAACTCTTCTTGAATCGTATTGACTTCGAGCTTGCTTCAAGTGTTATGCTCAAAGGTGAGCAATAACTTCGCTCAAGAGGAGGAATGGAAAATGAGTAGCGAAACAAGCAATGTTTTGATTGCATATTTTTCACGTACTGGCCATACGAGAGTGATTGCGGAAAAAATTGAGTCAAACACAGGTGGAGATTTATTCGAGATTGTAACGGTCAATGCTTATCCCGCTGATTATGAGGACTGTGTAGATGTAGCGAGGGTAGAGTATGAAACGAATGCCCGTCCAGAGCTCGCAACACATGTGTCAAATATGGACGATTACGATGTTGTTTTTCTAGGATATCCGGACTGGTTTGGCACAA
>JBJFHH010000146.1:0-11317 GCA_051893475.1 Bacillus sp. (in: firmicutes)
GGGTACGAGTTTTTATATAGGCGGTTTAATGTGAAGGTTTCTCTGCAGTCTTCAATGATTTTTATAATGATATCAAGAAGAATTTTATTTTAATATAATGCACAAGTATAGCCTACACTATTTAGCCTATTGGGGTTGGATGCAGAGAAAAACAATAGTAAAAAAGGACCTTTCATAAGCTTTAAAATAGTTTATGAATAGATCCTTTTTACGTATAGCTCAATTATTGGGAAAATAAAGTAGATACAAGTAAGTAGACCGCTAACGAGACTACGATACTTTCTAAATATGGATTAGATCGTTTTTTCTTTTGGTCTTCTTTTTTATCTTGGAAATAAGATCGGATCGCACCGTATACAATTCCTGCCAGAATTGCGATAATAAGCGGTTGAATATTCATTTATGTATGCCCCCTTCTCTATAAAATAATCGTAACATAATCGAAGAGATAATATCATTTACTGAGCATTATGGAGAGAAGGAATCAGAAAAATCCCCTGAAAGGTGCAGGGGAGATGTAGAAGTATAAGTTTGTGCTATTTATAAAACTGGTTTCATTGTTTCTTTCAGAACATTGATGGAATGATTTAGCTTTTGTAATTCGTCTTCTGTCAAATCAAGCTCGATAATTTCCTCAATACCTTTGCGTGATACAATGGAGGGAGCACTGGAGAATACATCGGTTTGACCGTAAATACCGTCTAAATATACTCCTACAGGTAAAATGGCTCGTTCATTATTCAAAACAGCTTTGGCGATTCGGGCGACACACATGCCGATTCCGAAATAAGTCGCTTTTTTGCGTTCGATAATATAGTAGGCTGCATCACGGGTATCAATGAAAATTTGCTCTAAATCCGCCATTTTATATTTATCGCCATGCTTCTGTATGTATTCTTCAATCGGTTGAGAAGCAATCGTTGCATGGCTCCAAGTCGCAAATTCCGTATCACCGTGCTCACCCATAATGTATGTGTGAATATTACGCGGATCAACGTTGAAGTACTCGGACAGACCGGAGCGAAGACGGGCGGTATCTAGTGTTGTTCCAGATCCGATGACTCTTTCATGCGGCAGACCAGATTCCTTCCATGCGATATAAGTTAGAATATCTACCGGATTTGATGCTATAATAAATATGCCGTTAAAGCTGTTATCCATAATGTTTTTGATGATGCCTTTCATAATAGCGGCATTTCGTTCAACGAGTGCCAATCTCGTTTCGCCAGGTTTTTGGTTGACGCCGGCTGTTATTATGATAACATCTGCATTGCTGCATTCCTCATAGCCTCCCGCGCGTACCTTAATACGTGACGGACCAAACGGAACGCCATGACGAAGGTCGGCAGCTTCGCCTTCTGCTTTAGCGGAATCCAAATCAATTAATACTAGCTCTTCTGCAATTCCTTGATTGACGATAGAATAAGCAATCGCTGTACCAACAAACCCTGTACCAACGATAATCACTTTTTTTGTATCTTCACTCATCGTTTTCACTCCTTCTTAGTAAACATATATAGTTGGACCTACATAGGTAGTATTTTCGATTAATGATTTTTCATTCTTTGACGAGGATTATTTTTGAAAAAGGCTATGGAAGCATAAATGCCAGTTTAAGAATATAATGATATAAAGGTTGTGTTTTTTTGAAGTTAATGAACCTCGCTCCAAATTTTCAGGCAGGTGTTTAAGATGATAGAAACTAAGAGAATAGAAAGAAGCAGATTGAGGAAAGCGCTCATTGTAGCAGGCGTTCTTGTGGCAATTCTTGCGTTGCTGTGCTTTCTTCGTGATAGTCCGCTTTTTAATGCGGTATTGGACGGTAATATTCAAAAGGTAAGATCATTGCTGAAAGGGAACATGCTCTATGCGTACTTGTTTATGCTGCTGATCATGATTATCCAAAATTCATTTACGGTCATTCCGTTAATATTGGTGATTACGATTAATTTGACTTTATTCGGCTTTTGGCAAGGATTTCTATGGAGCTGGTTTACGAGTGTAGTGGCGGCGTATATCATTTGTGTTTCTGTACGTTATATATTCAAAAATCGTGTTATTAAGCGTTTTAACCCTGCACATATTGAAAAAATGGAGAAGAACGGTTTTAAATATGTCTTTCAAGCACGTGTGTTTCCGTTTGTGCCGACGAGCTTAATCAATATTTTAGCGGGTTTAAGCACAATCCGCTATAAGTCGTTCCTCCTTGCGACGGCAATAGGCAATTTTGTTTACTTTTTCGTATTGGCATTAATTCCGGCCGGCTTGCTGTCTGCCGATATTAATCTTTATGTGCTGGCAATCTTGGTCATGTTCGCTTTCGGAATTTACTATGTCATAAAGCGAATCTATTTAGGCCATAAGAATCAAATATTGGTGAAAATCAAGAAAATAAGAGACAGCTTCTGAGTAGAAGCTGTCTCTTGAAAATTTTGCATCACCACTCTGTAATTTCATTTTGTACTATATGTTGTCCCGTGAAGAGTCATTTTAAAGCAAAATCACAGTGATTTTAACCGGTTTCCATTAAAATATGGATTGTCGGGCCAGATTTTAAGTTTTTATTGCACGGAAAGCTACTTTTAAGAAAACCTTCAAGTGATCAATCTGATGAAGAGTTCGAGCTTGCCGATGTCACGGCAATGCTGGCTGTCATTGCTGTTTGCTGAGCGAGCAATAGGCTTTGGATGCTGTTCTGTATGGTTGCTTGCAGCGTATCTGCTTGTGGTTTTTGTAAATCATCTGAAATCGTCAAGGCGATACTGAACATATTTCGGCCGGCGCGACCGAGAGACCAGTTGCCGAAGCCGCTTTGAGAGGCAAGTGTGTTGTCGGTTGTGACAATTTTATTTACGGCTGCTTGCACATCATTTTCAACGATGGATAAAATAGCAAGCAACGAACGTGTGTATGAGTCTAGCTTAATTTTCTCGTTCTTTAGAAGCTGCTCGAATTCAAGTAGTCGGTCGCATTTTTTATATACAGGCTCATCACTTAAGGAGAGAATGTGACTCATTGTCTGCAGAGCATTTCCTTTTCTGATTCCCCGTTCATTCAAATAAAGGTAGCATTCGGTCATTTCGTGGACAGTGTGTGAAATATCGGTATCGCTGTTTGCCAAAAGGACGGCGAACATATAGTCATCGTCGGAAGTCAGCCAGAAATGCTTTTCTTTCATTAGCTTATAGAACTGTGCTGCTTTTTCAATTGTTTGATCAGCTTCTGCCGGTTTCGTCTCGGAAGCCAAGAAAAAAGCAACATAAGGCAAGTAAGGAGACCGTCTGAAATGCTCTTTTAAGCGATCATAATATTGTACAGTCAGGTCAAATATTTGTCTGCTATCTTTATGAGTGGTCAGCAAGGCGGCAATCGGGAACAGAGACTGGCGAAAATAAGAAAAAGCGGATGTGTTCTTTTTCATATAATCGACCATAGCTTTTACTTCATTTAAGTGAACGCGCTGATTTTTATTAGCCAGCTGGAAGGCAACATTCTTCTTTACAATACTTTGCTCCCACATAAACCCGTTCTTTAGTTCACGATCGTTTTCGAGAAACAGTGTCATTAATGTATTCATCACAATTCAACTCCTATCTTTCATGTTATACGCATTTGGTTATTGCAATGTTTCAAATAGAAGCGGTTTTTTGTTATTATACAGAAAATTTTGAAACTTATTGGTTTTTTATTCGTATATAGGATATGAATGACAAATGAAAGGAGGAGGGGGACATGTCGCTGAGTTCCATATTCATTACGATTTTCATTGTTACGCTCATCATTTTATTCGCTAATTTATTGCTAGGCGGTGTTTTTGATATCGCGCTTGGTTTGGACAACGAAATCTTCAATTTAACGACGATGCTTTGCTTTACGGGAGTAGCGTCAGTCATCGGCTATCTTATTTTGAACTACACATCCTTTTCGACAGCAATGGTTTTTATTTTGGCAGCACTTATCTCATTCGCTTTAACTATAGTTTTAAATATTTTTGTCTTTATACCTTTAGCGAAAATGGAGAGCTCTACCGCTTTTCGGCTGGAAGAGCTTCAGGGAGAAACGGGAGAAGTAACATTGGGAATCTTGAAGGATTCGGTTGGCGAGGTGACGGTTACAACGGGCCTTGGGACGGTTACGAGAACAGCAAGAAGCTATGACGGCTCACAAATTGAACAAGGGGAGCAAGCGCTCATCATTGAAGTGAAGGATCATATTTTCTATGTCGTTAAATATGATAAAAACTTTGATGTTACGAAAATAAAAAAGTCGGGAGGCATTTAGATGGAACTATCGATAACAGTTTGGTTAATTATAGGTTTGGCAGTATTGCTGGTCGGACTTGTTGCTTTCATTATTAGCAGGTATGTGACAGTTGGTTCAGAAGAAGCGCTTATTGTGACAGGAAGTATGCTCGGTTCAGGAGTCAGTGTTTGCGACCTTGGCGGCGGCAGAAAAATCAAGGTCGTCAGCGGCGGCGGGACTTTAGTGCTGCCGTTTATTCAGCAATCACAACGTATGACGTTGACGACGTATGCTTTAACGGTAAAAGCTAACGAGGTTTATACGAAACAAAAGGTACGATTGGGTGCAATCAGTAATGCCGTTGTAAAGGTAGGAAGTGATTTGAGCATGATTGCGACTGCTTCGGAAAATTTTATGGGGAAAAGCCAGGATGATGTTGCAGAAGAGATTACATCCATTTTGGATGGGCATTTACGTGCAATTTTAGGCTCGATGACAGTAGAGGATGCTTATAGTGATCGTGAAGCTTTTTCAAGGCAAGTAAAAAATGTAGCGGAGCCGGATTTGAATAAGCTTGGCTTCGAAATTCGCTCTTTTAACGTAAAAGATTATATCGATGTTGATAAATATTTGGAATATCAATCACGTCATCGTATTGCTGAAGTTCAAAAGGAAGCGGAAATTGCTGAATCAATCGCTCAAAGGGAAAGCCGTATTGAAACAGCGAAAAATGAGCAGGAAGCGAAGCGTGCCGAGCTTGAACGCGATACGCAAGTGGCTGAAGCAAGCAAATACAATCAATTGAAAATGTCCGAGTTCAAGAAAGAGCAGGATAGCGCGAAGGCCGAAGCGGACATGGCATACGATTTGCAAAAAGCAAGAGTCGCTCAGCAAGTAAAAGAGCAGGAAATGCAAGTTGAAATTGTCGAACGTCAAAAGCAAATCGAATTGCAGGAGAAAGAATCGGAAAGACGTCAACGTCAATATCAAGCGGATATTAATTTAAAGGCCGATTCAGATGCGTATGCATTAGAAAAGCAGGCTGAAGCATTGAAGCGTAAAGCAGAGCTTGAGGCGGAAGCGCGTCAATACGAGGTTATGACACAAGCGAAGGCTCATGCGGAAAAAGTAAAACTCGATGGTGTAGCGGAAGCATCTGCTGTCGAAGCGAAAGGTCGTGCCGAAGCGCAAATCATCCGCGAAATCGGTTTGGCAGAAGCGAATGCACAAGAAGAAAAAGCGAAAGCATTCGAGAAATACGGGGAAGCGGCTAAGCTGGAAATGATCTTAAGCATCTTGCCTCAATATGCGGAGAAGGTAGCTGCACCGCTGGCAAATGTTGAAAGCATCAAAATCATTGATACTGGAAACGGCAGCGGGGGCGGAGTTCAAAACTTGACCAGCTCGGTTTTAGGAACAATGACATCGCTGCAGGAGGCGCTAAAAGAAACGACCGGTCTGGATTTGGTCGATGTTATCAACAATTACTCCGGAAAGCACAATTTGAAAGGTGAGCTTGGACAGATTGCCGCATCTTTAGAGGAGAAAACGGAGGAAATAAAATAAATGAAAAACCGGAGAATCGTACGCTGATTCTCCGGTTTTTCATTATACAAGCTCACCTGAAATGATATTTTGCTCATCTGCATGAATTTGATGATTCATTGACTCCAACCAATATTCGACCAGTTTAACACCATCAATTAATTGTATATTTAAGCCTTCCGCATATTCTTCCGCTGCTCTTGTAAACCCTCCTGTAGTTACTAAATATCCCCCTTTAGCATCCCGTTTCACAATATTGGAGTGAAGGATAGCAACTGACTCAAAAGGAAGGTCATGGCGCATAACTTCGGCTTGGCCGAGAAACAGTCCTTGGTCAGTGTGATGCTCGAAGTCGATGCCGTAATGGCTGAATCTGCTTGCTGTGAACAGTTCTCCGCCGAATTTATTTAGAATAACGGCCGATGCAAAATCCTCGAATTCATAGGGCAGTTGTTTAATATACAGGTCCGTACTTTTTTCAAATACTTTATTGCCGTCGGAATCTTCCGTCCGAGGAAAGTTAAAGCGGTAATACAAGCCCATTGCCATTGTTTTCTTCAATTCCGTCCCGGATTCGATTTTTTCAACGAGCTGTGCTTCTTCTTCGTCGTTTTTTCTTTTCATATAAATTAAAAGAGCTGCATTTGCAAATATGAGCAAAGCGATTATATAAATCATTTTGTTTCACCTCTTTGTTTATTTTTGCCAATAAAAGCTGAAGATAAACAAAGTAAAAAAGCTTCCCGCAAAGCATGAAATCACTTTACGGGAAGCTTCTGTTTAAACTATTTACTTACTTCTTGAGCAACCGGTTGAGAGCTGTATAGTTTTTTGCTGATATATGTTTGCAGAATGAGGAAAGTACCTCCGACTGTCCAATATAAAGGAAGCGCTGCTGGAGCTGTCATTGAGAACATCCCCATCATGATTGGTGAGATGTAGGCCATCATTGCCATTTGTTTCTTTTGCTCTTCCGTCATACCAATGAATGACAGCTTAGCCTGCAGGAAGTAAACACCGGCAGCCATAAGTGCAAGAATATAGTCAGGCGATCCTAAGTTAAACCATAGGAAGCTTTGTTCGGCAATATCCGGAGAGTTGCGGATTGCGTAGTAAAAGCCCATTAAAATTGGCATTTGAATTAATACAGGTAAACATCCGCCGAATGATGCCACCGGATTGATGTCGTGCTTTTTGTACACCTCCATCAACTCCTGCTGCAGTTTTGCTTTTTGTTCGTTTGTTGTGGCAGTTTTCATTCGGTCTTGAATTTTTTTCATTTCCGGTTGCGCTTTGTTCATTTTGTCGCGCATTTGCATCGAGCTTTTTGTTGATTTAAGCATTAACGGCATAAGTACAAGACGAATAGCAAGCGTCATGACGATGACGGAATATCCGAATGTGCCGCCGAACCAGCCGGCAACTGTGTTCAATGCAATCGTAAGCGGATGAACAAAATACGTTTGGAAAAATCCTGCTTTCTCAGCAGTCTCAGCAGCAGCGGCAAATGCGTGCTCTCCTCCTGCAAACAGACTTGCTGCGAAAACAGCTATTATAATAGATAACCCGATAATAGCGGGGGATACGACTCTTTTTGTTTTTTGTGACATAATGGTCCTCCTTGAAATGTAAAATAGATTTTATTTTCAAGAAGGATGGAAGCCGGACTCTCATCCGAAGATTCGATTCGTCTGACACGGCGAGCCAGCCAATGCGCAAACGAGTTATTTTCGTTGTAACGTTTCTGCGCCTTTTTAAAAGGAGCCTGATAGTTGGCTGTTAATCTCGAATGCTGCTGTGATTGATTGTTCACATACAGTGTCAGGTAAAAATATAACCCCATCACGGCTGTCATTTTTAAAAGCAGACTGGCAAAGGATAAGTAAAAGATTAAATCCTGAGCATCTAAAATTTCAATCAAGTGTATCCCCCCTTTCACGGAGAATTGTTTATAGCATGTTATACGTTCATAGTTAAGAAAAGTTTCCTTACAGAAGTGTATCGCTTATTTTATTTGGAAACAAGTGCATTTGTTCATTGGTAAAATATACTTAATGAAGAGGAGATAATGGGCTAAATGTTAGCTTTCGAGCACAAGTTGAATAATAGTATACTTAATTTAATGAATGTTATGGAAAGGAAGCTGAACGTACATAATGGAAAAATATATTTTAGCGCTTGATCAAGGGACAACAAGTTCAAGGGCAATGATTTTTAATAAAAAGGGAGACATCGTCCATGTAGCACAAAGGGAATTTACACAAATTTTTCCTCAGCCAGGCTGGGTGGAGCATGATGCGAATGAGATTTGGGGAAGTATTTTGGCGGTCATTGCCACTGTCCTGACCGAATCGGGTATTCAGCCGCAGCAAATAGCCGGGATCGGCATAACGAATCAGCGTGAAACGACGGTCGTCTGGGATAAGGAGACAGGCAATCCGGTTTATAATGCGATTGTTTGGCAGTCGCGGCAAACGCAAGATATTTGTGAAGAGCTGAAAGAGAAGGGCTATGATAATCTTGTACGAGATAAGACGGGATTGCTGATTGATGCTTATTTTTCGGGAACGAAGGTAAAGTGGATTTTAGATCATGTCGATGGAGCGAGAGACCGGGCTGAAAAAGGCGAGTTGCTTTTCGGAACGATTGATACATGGCTGATTTGGAAGCTGTCAGGCGGAGCAGCGCATGTTACCGATTATTCTAATGCCTCACGAACACTTATGTACAACATTTATGAGCTGAAATGGGATGAAGAATTGTTGAAAATTCTCAGCGTTCCAAAATCGATGCTGCCTGAAGTTCGCTCTTCCTCCGAAATTTATGCCCATACTGACAGCTTCAGCTTCTTTGGCCAACATGTCCCAATTGCCGGAGCAGCAGGCGATCAGCAGGCTGCACTGTTTGGTCAGGCATGCTTTGAGAGCGGAATGGCGAAAAACACATATGGAACTGGCTGCTTTATGCTGATGAACACAGGAGAAAAAGCGGTGAAGTCCAAGAATGGCTTGCTGACGACAATTGCCTGGGGATTGGACGGCAAGGTAGAGTATGCGCTTGAGGGCAGCATATTTGTTGCCGGCTCTGCTATTCAATGGTTGCGAGATGGTTTGCGGATGATTAAAAGTGCCAAGGACAGCGAAGAATATGCGAGCCGCGTGACTTCTTCAGAAGGTGTGTATGTTGTGCCGGCATTTGTCGGTTTAGGAACTCCTTATTGGGATAGTGAAGTGCGTGGTGCCGTATTTGGATTGACGCGGGGAACGAAGAAGGAGCATTTCATCCGTGCTACGCTGGAATCTTTAGCGTATCAAACGAAGGATGTTTTGAGCGCCATGGAGGCTGATTCCGGCATTTCTTTAAAGAAACTCCGTGTCGATGGCGGGGTCGTCAAAAATGACTTTCTGATGCAATTTCAAAGCGATATGCTGTGTGTTCCGGTTGAAAGACCTGTCATTAACGAGACGACGGTGCTCGGAGCAGCTTATTTGGCCGGAATTGCTGTCGGGTTTTGGGAAGGACAAGAGAATATTACGAAAAAGTGGCAGGTCGATTGCGAATTTGTGCCTCAAATGATGGAGGAAGAGCAAAAGACATTATATGGTGGCTGGAAAAAAGCCGTTCAAGCAGCGATGACCTTTAAGATGTAAGCGGCTTTAAGTTGCATTCAATAGACGGAAGGTGAATAGATGAAACTGACGAACTTGAATCGGGCAAAAACTTTACAAAGAATCAGTGAAACGGAATATGATGCAGTTGTTATTGGAGGCGGAATAACCGGAGCGGGTATTGCGCTAGATGCGGCTACCCGCGGGATGAAAGTGGCGCTTTTGGAGATGCAGGATTTTGCGGCAGGGACATCGAGCCGTTCGACGAAGCTTATTCACGGCGGCCTACGCTATTTGAAGCAATTGGAAGTGAAAATGGTTGCAGATGTCGGGAAGGAGCGGGCAATTGTGTTCAATAATGGTCCCCATGTAACGACACCTGAATGGATGCTTCTTCCTTTTTATGAGGATGGAACATTTGGTCCGCGCACGACGTCTCTCGGCTTAAAAGTTTATGACATTCTTGCAGGAGTCGAGAAGGATGAAAGGCGCCATATGCTGTCTGCGCATGAAGTGCTGGAGAAGGAGCCGCTTATAAAAAGAGAGGGCTTAAAGGGCGGCGGTTATTATGTCGAATACCGTACTGATGATGCGCGCTTGACGACGGAAGTGATCAAGAAGGCGGCGGAATTTGGCGCGGAAGTTATCAATTATGCAGAGGTGACACAGTTCTTATATGATGAGGACCAACTTAGAGCAGCTGTCATCGATGACCGGATGACAGGGAAAACATCGATTGTGCACGGAAGGAAATTCATTAATGCAGCTGGTCCTTGGGTAGATGAGTTAAGAGAAATGGATCAATCGAAGGATAAGAAAACGATGCAATTAACGAAAGGTGTACATATTGTTATTGATAAAAGTTGTTTTCCGTTGCAGCAGGCTGTTTATTTTGATACGGAGGACGGTCGGATGGTTTTTGCGATACCGCGAGACGGGAAAGCTTATGTCGGTACGACAGATACATTTTATAATGATGACCCCATTTGTCCGATTGCAACAGCCGAGGATAGAGCCTATTTGCTGAATGCCATTCGCTTTATTTTTCCGCAAGCTGTCGTCACGGATGAGGATATCGAATCAAGCTGGGCTGGCGTTCGGCCGTTAATTCTGGAGGAGGGTAAGGACCCTTCGGAAATATCGCGCAAGGATGAAATTTGGTTATCGCAGTCCGGACTTGTTACGATTGCAGGCGGCAAGCTGACCGGCTATCGCAAAATGGCTGAGAAGGTAGTTGATTTGCTGGCTGACCAATTTAAAAAAGAGAAATATAAGCTGTTCGATGAGTGCTGTACAAAAACCTTATCGATAGCAGGCGGTGATGTCGGCGGTCCGGAACATTGGCAAGAGTTTATGAAACAAGCAATCATTCAAGGACTGGAAGTAGGGCTTACAGAGGAAGAAGCGAAAGCAATCTGTAAGTTGTACGGTTCGAATTGTGTGAAGGTCTTCAAGCTGATTCGAGAAAATCCAGAGGAAATGAAGAAATACGGTTTCTCAAAAGAAGTATATGGTAAGCTGAAGTATGCAATTGAATATGAAATGATTGCAACGCCTGTTGATTTCTTTTATCGGAGAACAGGGGCGCTGCTGTTCAATATAGTTTGGGTACAGGAATGGAAGGAAAAAGTCACGGCATATATGTCTAGTGCATTTGGCTGGAGTGCAGAGCAGGAGAAAGCAATCCGAAATGAACTGGAGAAGGCGATTATGATTGCAGTGAACCCGCAGTAATTTTATGGAGATAAGAAGGGAAAAAGCGGAAGTGCTATTAAGGGCGCTTCCGCTTTTCGATTTTGCCGCTTGACTCCTTTTTCATTGTAGTGAATTCAAGAGGTGGATTCAAAAATGAAAAAAACCGATAACAGTTTCTCTTAGTGATGATGCGTATGGTCGATTGTTTGGGCGATAATGCTCATGAC
>JBJFHH010000147.1:0-11282 GCA_051893475.1 Bacillus sp. (in: firmicutes)
GAAGTGGCGGCGCGTTTTACGCTTGATGCGATGCCAGGTAAGCAAATGAGTATTGATGCGGATTTAAATGCCGGGTTAATTTCGGAAAAAGAAGCGAGGGAACGCCGGGAAAAAATCAGCTCCGAAGCGGATTTTTATGGTTCGATGGATGGTGCCAGTAAATTTGTAAAAGGGGATGCGATTGCCGGTATTATTATCGTGTTCATTAACTTAATATTCGGTATGATTATCGGTGTTGTTCAATTGGATTACAGCTTCGGTGAGGCAGCAAGTCACTTTGCGCTGCTGACAGTCGGGGATGGAATTGTGACACAAGTGCCGGCGCTATTAGTGTCTACTGCGACAGGTATCGTCGTGACGAGAGCAGCTTCTAAAGGTAACTTAGGATCGGATATTACAAGCCAGTTGTTTGCTTATCCGAAGATGATGTACATTACCGGAGGGACAATTTTGTTGCTTGGTTTAATTACTCCGATTAACGATCTTTATACAATTCCGCTTGCGGGTGCGTTAATTATAGGCGGATATATGATTGACCGTCCAAAGCCGGAAGAGGAAAAGGAATTGCAGGAAATTGAAGAAGAATTGCATACGGATGAGCTGAAAAGTCCGGAAAGTGTTGTTAACCTCCTTAATGTTGATCCGATTGAATTTGAATTCGGTTACGGATTAATACCGCTTGCAGATACGAATCAGGGTGGTGATTTGCTTGATCGGGTCGTGATGATCCGCAGACAGCTGGCCATCGAATTAGGATTAGTTATACCGATTGTCCGAATTCGCGATAATATCCAATTGAATCCGAACGAATATCGACTGAAAATTAAAGGCAGCGAGATGGCAAGGGGCGAGCTTCTGTTAGATCATTATTTAGCGATGAGTCCGGGGACAGATGACGATATCATTGAGGGAATTGATACAATTGAACCGTCATTCGGACTGCCGGCAAAATGGATTAGCGAGGAGATGAAAGACCAGGCGGAAATGCTCGGCTACACCGTTGTCGATCCGCCGAGTGTTGTTTCCACTCATATAACGGAAATTATTAAAAATAACGCTCATTTATTGATAGGCAGACAAGAGACGAAACAGCTCATTGATCACTTAGGCGAAACATCGCCGATATTAGTAGAGGAAGTTACTCCAAATCCTTTGGCAGTAGGCGAAATTCAAAAAGTATTGGCGAAGCTGTTGAAAGAGAAAATCTCGATACGCAATTTGCCGATTATTTTTGAAACACTGGCTGATTACGGAAAGCTTTCATCCGATACTGACCTACTAACGGAATATGTCAGGCAAAATCTGGCGAGACAAATTACGCAGCAATATTTAAATGGTGCAGCGTCATTAAAGGTCATTACCGTATCAGGAAAAGTGGAGAAAATGATTGCAGATAGTGTACAACAAACGGAGCACGGCAATTTTTTATCTATGGATCCGAATGATACACAAGAAATTTTATCCGCGATTGCCACTAAGCTTGAAGAGCTTTCAATGATGGATCAAATACCGATTGTTCTATGCTCCCCTGCGGTTAGGATGTACGTTCGCCAAATGTCGGAGCGTTATTTCCCGAATGTGCCGATTCTTTCTTACAATGAATTGGAGGCGGATGTTGAAATTCAAAGTGTTGGGGTGGTGAACGTGGGCTGATGAAAGTGAAGAAATATAATGCACCAACGATGTCGTCCGCACTCGAGAAAATTCGGGCTGAGCTAGGGCAAGATGCGGTTATTATAAATTCTAAAGTTTTATATACAGGCGGTTTTCTTGGTTTTTTTAAGAAAAAGAGTATAGAAGTAGTTGCAGCAGTTGACCCGGAAATGGAGAAGTTAGAGATTCCGACTTTAAAGAACAAAAAGGTGATGCCGCAGCCTAAATCAGTAAATCTTCCAGATAAAGAAGTGTTTGCTGATTTAGTCAAAATGCCTGTATTATCATCTGCTTCAGGCATGGAGGCGGAAATTACGGAAATAAAAAAAATGGTAAAAAGCTTAAATACTACAAAGCAAATCGCTCTGCATGAGAATGTGCAGAAAATAACGGAATTGCTGACAGAGCAAGAGATTTCAGCGGAAGTAATTGATGACATTGTCCTGTTATTATCAAATTCATTGGAGAAAGAATCATTAACATACGCGGAATGCTTGGAACTGACAAAAACATTCATGCTGACTAAGCTACCTTCAGTGGAACTGGCTTTATTTCAGAAGAAATTTATTAATGTTGTTGGACCGACCGGTGTTGGGAAAACGACAACGATTGCAAAGCTGGCGGCCGAAAGCGCTATTAAATATGGGAAGAAAATTGCGTTTATTACAACAGATACGTATCGAATAGCAGCAATTGAGCAATTAAAGACATATGCCACTATATTGAATATCCCGATTGAAGTCGCTTATAATCTGGAGGATTTTCAAAAGGCGACAGAAAAATTTTCTCATTACGATTTAGTATTTATTGATACAGCTGGACGGAATTTCCGCAATAAAGAGTATGTAAAGGAATTGAGAAACATTATTGACTTTGAACAAGAGTTGGAAACGTATCTTGTTCTTGCTTTAACGAGTAAGCAAAGAGATATGGAAGCAATCGTCAATCAATTTTCACTTATTCCGATTACTCATTTTATTTTCACGAAAATGGATGAAACGGCTTCGTTAGGTTCGATGTTCAATATGGTGGAATCTCATAATGTGAGCGTTGCCTATGTTACCAATGGACAAAATGTGCCGGATGATATTGTGAAGACGACATCTGCAATAATCGTGCAATCTATATTAGAGGGTGTTGATAATGGCCGATCAAGCTGAGGTATTGCGGTTGAAAATCAGGCAGCATCAGGGAATGAATGTTGCCAAAACGGTTGCGGTTATTAGCGGTAAGGGAGGAGTCGGAAAATCGAATTTTTCGTTAAACTTTTCCATTTTATTATCAGTATTAGGTAAACGCGTATTGCTATTTGATATGGATATAGGGATGGGAAATATTGATATTCTGTTGGGAAATGGGTCTGAACGGACGATTGTTGATTTTTTTCAAAAGGGTTATTCCTTGAAGGAAGTCATAACAAATGGTCCTGCAGGCCTTTCTTATATAAGCGGAGGAACGGGTCTTACGAATCTTTTTTCAATGAACAGTCGTCAATTCGAAAGGTTCACCAATGAATTTGCAAATATTCAAGCAGAATATGATTATGTAATTTTTGATTTGGGAGCGGGCATCTCTCAAGAATCAAAAAAGTTTCTAATGTGTGTTGATGAAATTATTGCGATTACGACCCCAGAGCCTACGGCCATTATGGATGCCTATTCAATTATAAAGTTTTTGCATTTTCAATGCGAAGACACACCTATTTTTCTCGTTTGCAATAAAACAGAGCAGGAAAAACAGGGAAATGAAGCAATAAATAAAATTCAAAACACGTTACAGAGGTTTATCGGAAAAGAGATTATACCTCTTGGTTTATTACCGGACAGCAAGATTGTCTCGAAAGCTGTCATCCGACACACACCCTTCTATATCCTGAATCCGAATGCTGATATTAGTTTGGCGCTATATCAATTAACTGCGGATTATTTAACGCATGCTTATGAAGAGATGCAGCCTGTGCTCGTGAAACAATCGTTTATAAGCAAATTGAAAAATTATTTTGTTGGAAGGTAGGATTATTTTATGGAGAAGCCAAAGGTGCTCATTGTCGAGGATTCGGCCTTCATGAGGAAACTTATTACAGAGTTCTTAACGGAAGATCAAAGTTTCAATGTCATTGGATATGCTAGAAACGGAAAAGATGCCATTGGAAAAATTAAGGTGCTGCAGCCGGATGTTGTAACTTTAGACATTGAGATGCCAATTATGGACGGTTTGGAAGCTTTAAAGATTATTATGGATGAATGTCCTGTGCCGGTCATTATGCTTTCAAGCTATACACAATCCGGTGCTGAGCATACTGTACTTGCGATGCAATATGGTGCTTTCGATTTTATTGCCAAGCCATCTGGTTCCATTTCACTTGATTTACATAAAGTGAAGAAGGAACTAAAGGAAAAAATTTCAGCAGCTAGCAAAGCGAAATTGTCGAAATTTCAAAAAAACTTAGTTACCACAAAGCAAAAGATGTCAGAATCGGTAATTTATAGTAATATAGAATTAGAAAAAAACAGACATATAGTTCCAAAGTCTTTTGACCAAAATAGTGAGAAATTGATTGCAATTGGTACTTCAACAGGGGGACCGAGGGCGCTGCAAAATGTTTTGACGAATCTCCCTGAAACAATAAATGCGCCGATTGTCATTGTTCAGCATATGCCTGCCGGATTTACTAAATCGCTGGCCAAGCGCTTAGATGCTTTATCGGCTATCACGGTGAAAGAAGTTGAGAATGATGAGGCTTTACATAGAGGAACTGCTTATATTGCGCCTGGGGGATACCATTTTAAAGTTGTTCAAAAGGGAAAAACGTTAGTAGCTAAATTGAGCCAGGAGGATGCTGTTAATGGTCATCGGCCGTCTGTAGATGTGTTGTTTGAATCTATTAGCGTACTTCAAGAACATTCTGTTATTTGTGTCATTATGACAGGAATGGGCAATGACGGATCAAAAGGCTTGATCACATTGAAAAAGCAGAGGCCGACTGTTTCGATTGCTGAGTCGGAAGAAACTTCAATTGTATTCGGAATGCCGCGGGCTGCTATTGCTACTAATTTAGTGGATGATGTGGAGAATGTTGAAAATATTGCGCGGGCAATCGTGAAATATTGTTAATCTTTGAGGGGGGCTGCTGTAATGGATATGAACCAACAATATTTAGAAATGTTTATTGAGGAAAGTAAAGAAAATATACAAAATTGCAACGAGCAATTGCTGGAATTAGAAAAAAATCCGCAAGACTTGACAATTGTCAATGAAATTTTCCGTTCAGCACATACATTGAAAGGTATGGCTGCAACAATGGGCTATGAGGATATTGCTAATTTAACACATAAAATGGAAAATATTTTGGATGCCATCCGCAATAAAAAGCTTTCTGTTACAGCAGAAGTACTGGATGTGGTTTTTGATGCTACTGAGTACTTGGAAGAAATGGTGCTTAATATTGCCTCCGGAGGCAATGGGAAGAAGGACGTAACGAATGTAGTGAAGAAGCTTCTTGCTTTGGAAAAAGGTGATTCAACTGCCGATCTTGTTCAAAAAGCAAAAGAGCAAGCAGCGGCTACGGCGTTAGTTGTCGAATTTCCGCAATATGAAATGAAGAGCCGGTATGATGAATTTGAAATTACAGTTTTGGAACAGTCGAGAGAGCAAGGTTTTTCAAGTTATGAGATTACGATTATTTTGAGAGAGGATTGTTTATTAAAAGCTGCCAGAGTATTCATGGTTTTTGAACTGTTAGAAAAAATGGGTGAGATCATCAAATCCACCCCATCTGCGGAAAAATTGGAGGAAGAACAATTTGACTCTGAGTTCACGGTTACTTTTGTCACTAAAGAATCCGCCGAGGATGTGGAGAAAAAGATTATGAAAGTATCGGAAATCGATCGAGTTATTCTTCAACCGATTTCTTTTGAAGCAATTAAAACAAGTGAAAAACAATTGGTTAGCGGGCATGAGCAATTACTTATTGAAGCGGCTGGAGAAGATGAGTCTGCTGAAAATGAAAAGAAACAAAATAATCAAAAAGCGCAAAATTTGAGCAAAACAATTCGTGTAAATATTGAACGTCTTGATATATTAATGAATCTGTTTGAAGAACTAGTCATTGATCGAGGAAGACTTGAGCAAATTTCCAAAGATTTAAATAATCAAGAGCTTCATGAAACGGTTGAAAGAATGTCCAGAACGACAGGAGATTTGCAGACTATTATATTGAACATGCGAATGGTTCCGGTGGAGACAGTTTTCAATCGATTCCCGCGTATGGTCAGACAACTGGCAAGAGATTTGAATAAGAAGATCAATCTTGAAATTATCGGTGCGGAAACAGAATTGGATCGTACCGTTATCGATGAAATTGGTGATCCGCTCGTTCATTTAATTAGAAATGCGCTTGATCATGGAATCGAAACGCCTGAAGTCCGAGCGGCAAGTGGCAAGGATGAAGAAGGAAAAGTCGTGCTGAAGGCATATCACAGCGGAAATCATGTATTTATTGTAATTGAAGATGATGGAGCTGGAATCAGCCGTAAAAAAGTTTTGCAGAAGGCAATTAATAAAGGGATTGTAACAGAGCAAATTGCCGCGACTTTAACCGATCGTCAAGTATATGAGCTTATTCTGTCATCAGGATTCTCAACAGCAGAGGTTATATCTGATGTTTCAGGGCGCGGCGTAGGTCTTGATGTTGTGAAAAATACGATTGAAGCATTGGGTGGCTCGATTTTAATAGATTCAAGAGAAGGGGAAGGCAGTATTTTCTCTATTCAATTGCCGCTGACATTATCGATTATTTCTGTCATGCTCGTTGAAATTCAAAAAGAAAAGTTCGCCATTCCATTATCGTCTATCATCGAAACGGCGATTGTGAGAAAAGAAGAGATTATGAATGCTCATAATCAGCAAATCATTGATTTTCGCGGCAAAGTTGTACCGTTGCTTGATTTAACGAAAATATTTGAAGTGCCGGTACATGAACAGGATGATGAATATGTATCAGTTGTTATAGTCAGAAAAGGCGACAAGATGGCCGGGCTTCTCGTTGATTCTTTTATAGGGCAGCAAGAGGTTGTATTAAAAGCGTTAGGCAGTTACTTGTCATCTGTCTTCGCTATTTCGGGAGCAACGATTTTAGGCGACGGTCAAGTTGCATTAATCATTGACTGCAATGCTCTTATTAAATAAAACATGTATTAAGTAAGGGGAGAGTAAGCATGATTCAAGATACTAATCTAGCGGCGATGAAAGTTGTGGTGTTTCAATTAAAAGAAAAGGAATATGCCATTCCGATTCAGCAAGTGCGCGGCATTGAGAAGATTTTGCATATTACGAGAGTGCCGAATACAGCTCATTTCGTAAAAGGTGTCATTAATTTGAGAGGAGTTGTAACACCGATTATTGACTTGCGTGCAAGATTTGACATTGAAGAGTCTCCACTCACAGATGATTCAAGAATCATTATTGTTCATATAGATGACTTGGAAGTGGGACTAATTGTGGATATTGCCAATGATGTCATTGATATTCCGAGTGGCAATCTTGAGCCGCAACCGGAAGTAGTCGGGACAGAAGAGGCGTCATTCATTACAGCTGTAGCCAAAATTGATAAGCGTTTATTAATTTTAATCGATCTGAAAAAAGTTCTATCTGAAGAGGGCTTACATGAGACGGCAGGAGAGGAATAATGATGTCTTATTTGGAGAATTTCTCTAAAATGCATCTCGATATTTTGGGAGAAATAGGAAATATCGGAGCTGGACATGCTGCCACTGCCTTATCATCACTATTAAATAAGAAAATCGATATGAATGTTCCAAATGTCAGGGTGATTACTTTCAATGAGATGATGGACCTTGCGGGTGGAGCTGAGAATGTGGTTGCTTGCGTGTTTTTTCGAATTGAAGGGGATGTGCCTGGCAGTATGTATTTCATTCTTTCGTTAGAGCAGAGTGAACGTTTTATTCGGCAAATAACAGGCGATAGTGGCTTTTCAATAGATTCTGTTTCAGCTTCCGATATGGCAATGTCTGCTTTGCAAGAAGTGGGCAATATTATGGCAGGTTCTTACCTTTCTTCATTATCTGATTTTACACATTTGAATCTGTTCCCTACAGTGCCTTCACTATCGATTGAAATGGCTGGTGCAGTCATCAGTGCCGGATTGTTGGAACTATCTAAAGCGGGTGATTTTGCAATCGTCATCGATACGAAATTTATGGAAGGTGAACAGCAACTTCATAGTATTAACGGTCATTTCTTCCTGCTGCCTGATCCGGATTCTTTCGAAACGATATTTGCAGCTTTAGGAATCAATCCGAATGAATGAAACAATGAAAGTAGTAAAAGTCGGAATTGCAGATATGAATATTGTAAAGGTGCCATGTACAATTCGTACTGCCGGTTTGGGCTCTTGTGTCGGTGTTGTACTGTACGAACCGCTGAAGCAAGTGGCGGGAATGGTGCATATTATGCTTCCTGATTCCTCGTTGGGGAAGGAAGGTATTTTAAACATGGCGAAATATGCGGATACAGGGATAAGGGAGCTGGTTCGTAAGTTAGAGAAAGAAGGCTTGCGAAGCTCTTTGATGAAAGCAAAAATTGCCGGAGGGGCGCAAATGTTTCAGTTTTCATCTGGGAGCGATTTAATGAGAATCGGACCAAGGAATGAGGAAGCTGTAAAAAAGACGTTACAGGAATTGCATATTGAATTGTTGGCCGCTGATTGCGGAGGGAATAATGGAAGAACGATTGAGTTTGATCCTATTACGAAAATATTGTCAATAAGAACGGTCAATAAAGGGGTTAAAGAACTGTAATCGGTCATACTGGTGAGGAATTTGTTTCACAACATGAACAGTTAGCGAGGAGGTGTACTGCTTTGTTGACTGTTTTTTTAGAATGATATGTTCGGTACCTTTTGACTATAGGCGGCAAGGAGGGGTAACATGCTGCAGGTAATGAATGAAGAAGAGCAATGCTGGCAGAAATGGATTGAGAAAAGAGATAAGCTGTCCGGCGATTTCCTGGCTAAAAAATATATGCCGCTCGTATCTTATCATGTGCAAAGAATTTCAGTAGGTTTGCCTAAAAATGTCTGCAGAGATGATTTAAGGAGTCTTGGAATGATGGGGCTTTTTAATGCGCTTGAAAGGTTTGAGCCGGATAGAGATTTGAAGTTTGATACATATGCATCGTTTCGAATTAGAGGAGCCATCTTGGACGGACTGCGGAAAGAAGATTGGCTGCCGAGAAGCATTAGAGAAAAGACGAAAAAAATTGAACAGACGATAGAGAAGCTTGAACAAGAAAAGATGCGAAATGTGACAGTTGAAGAAGTTGCTGCAGAATTGCAAATGCCTATTGGAGAAATTATGAGTGCAATCAATGAAAATTTCTTTTCTTCGATAATTTCTGTTGATGACCAGCCTCAGGATATAGAGGATAAAGAGGGGAAAAGTTTTTCATTTAAGGATGAGAAAGCGCTAATGCCTGAGGACAACTTAGTTCGCACTGAACTGTATGAGGAATTGGCAAAGGTTATTACTACATTGAATGAGAACGAACAGCTCGTATTGCAGCTGTTTTATAAAGAAGAACTGACTTTGACAGAAATCGGGCGAGTAATGGGGTTGTCCACATCCCGGATTTCACAAATTCATTCTAAAGCGATATTTAAGTTAAGAATAACACTTTCAAAAATAATGTAATTTGATAGAGAAAGGGGGAATGAAGCATGAGTAGCCTCTTTGACATTACTATTTCAAATGATCAACTAACGGCAGTGGTTATATTGAGAAAGGATGCTCCGGCAGATAACGTCATTACGGCAGAACAAATAAAAGAAGAGTTGCAAAATAAAAATGTCATTTTTGGTATAAAAGAAAATATTTTGAAATCTATAGCTGACGCACCAGAGGATGTAACATTTCCACTTGTGATTGCGGAAGGGGATTGTCCTGAAGTTGGAGAAGATGGCTATATTGTCGATAAAACGACATTAAATGAAGAAAAGCGGAAAAATGCCCATAAGGCATTCAATTTTCGAGATGTCATTAAAATTCCTTCTGTCACAAACGGACAACTAATAGCAGAAGTAATTCCTCCATCGATTGGCAAGCCAGGAATTGATGTGTTCGGTAATTCCATTCCAGCTGTAAAGGGAAAGCCAGTAAAAATAATAGCCGGTAAAAATGTAATGGTTCATGATCGTAAATTTTATGCTACGCTCGATGGGCAATTATCGATTACAACTGATCAAATTCATGTATTCCCCGTTTTTGAAGTGAATGGAGATTTGGATTTGAAGATAGGAAATATTGATTTTATCGGTAATGTTGTCATTCGTGGAAATGTCCCTTCCGGTTATACGGTTAAGGCCGGAGGAGATATACATGTCAAGGGATTAGTGGAAGCTGCTCATTTAATAGCGGGCGGTTCCATACATATATCCGGAGGTATTGCAGGAGGAATGCGCGGCAGAGTGGAAGCGGAAATTGATATCCATTCAAACTATTTTAATCAGGCAATCTGCAGCGCAGGACAAAATATTTTTGTCGATAGGGCGATTTTGCACAGCCAGGTAACAAGCGGAGGAAAGATTGTTGTGAGGAGCGGCCATATTATCGGAGGCGAAATGAGCGCTGCGAAAAGTGTGGAAGCTGTTGATTTTGGCAATCATCATTATATGCAAACAATTATAAAAATCGGTATGAATCAAAAGTTGCTAGAAAGAGAAGTGCCATTGAAAAAAGAACTTGCAACGAACAAAGATTCTCTCATGAAGCTATATATGCTTTCGCAACGTTTAAAGCAGCGTATGGAGACGGTTGACGCTCTAACTACTGAAGAAAATCAATTGTTAAGAAAACAAGAACTAACCGTTTCAACTTTAAACAAACGAAATGCTGAAATAGAAGAAGAACTGGTTTTTATTAAAGAAGAGCTATTAATGATCGAGAAAGAGTCATTTGTAAAGTCCAAAGGTGAAATATTTCCTAATTCTCAAATCTATTTCGGAAAATATTCGAAAAATGTTCAGACAGTCATGTCAAAGGTAAGGATAACCATTCACAATAGCGAAATTATTTCCGTGCCCTTGTAAAGGAGAATGCTGATATGAGTTTGAAAGCGATTGAATTGCAAGTTGCACTGCCAAGAACACATGATGCAGGAAAACTGCAGGAGCAAATCCAACAAAAAGGCAAGCTCACACATGATTTTTCAGCACGTGAAATGCAGAAAGAAGTTGAAAAACAAGAGAAAACAGTTGTAAAACAAAAAACAAAAAGACAATGTAAGCTTAAAAAAAGATGAGAAATCATGGCAGCATTTTGAGTCTTTGACCAAAAATGAACAGGAAGATAGTGAAGCAATCGCCGCCATCAAGCATCCCTATAAAGGGAATGCAGTTGATTTTTCAGGATAGAAGGTAAGGAAAGTGACGTTCGTATTAATAATCAGTTTTATTTTGCACGCTTTCAGTATGTTTGCCATGATCATACTATACTTGCGACAAAATCAATATAAACAAGCAGAACAAGCAATGGAGAAACTGCAAAAGGATGTGGAAGCAGTTCTTCAAAGTTTTTTGATGGAGATACAGGAAGAAAACAAGCAGCTCGCAGAGA
>JBJFHH010000148.1:0-2707 GCA_051893475.1 Bacillus sp. (in: firmicutes)
GTAAGAAAGTTTCTGGAAGAGGAGCACGCTGAAACAGCGCTTCCGGCATTTGAATGATTGGTGCCTGTCACCACCGGGAATTTGTCGAAGAGTAATAGGTAGCATCACTTTCCATCAGCCCCAAAACTTTGTTTAGCAAAGGATTGGGGCTTTTTTTATTTGTTGCTAAGAGCGTATTTATTCGACAAAAACTAATAAAATTCGGGTGGTGACAGGCACCCGCGTGTAAAATACGCTCAATTTAGAAAGAATGAGAACAAAACTTGCGAAAGTAGGAGGTTGTTCTTATGTCAAATCGAATGCCGAGGGAAGAGGGATTGGATCACAGTTTAAGTTTAATGAGGGAAGGTTATATGTTTATCACGAATAGGCGCCATAGCTTTCAATCTGATGTGTTTGAGACGCGACTTCTGTTGAAGAGAGCGATTTGTATGGGAGGCAAGGAAGCAGCCGAGCTTTTTTATGATCAAAATAAATTTATTCGAAAGGGAGCAGCACCTCATCGGGTAGTGCAAACGTTGTTTGGGAAAAATGGCGTACAGGCGCTTGATGGACAGGCGCATCGACATCGAAAAGCGATGTTTATGGAGCTGATGTCTCCTGATAATTTGAAAAGGCTGATCGAAATTGCGGGACAACAATGGGAATCAGCGGTTCGTAAATGGCAAGGGCGGAAAACAATTGTTCTTTATGAAGAAGTGAAAGAATTGATGTGCCGAGTTGCCTGTGAATGGGCAGGCGTACCGTTAGAGGAAGAGGAAATAAAGCGGCGTACAAAGGATTTAAGCGCGATGTTTGAGTCACCGGCAGCGATCGGTCCGGCTCATTGGATGGGCAGACAGGCGCGAAACCGGACAGAAGCGTGGGTGGAGCAGCTGATCAATGAAGTTCGTAAGGGGGATTTACAGCCACCGGAAAATACTGCCTTGCATCGTTTTGCGTGGAATCATGATTTGAATGGTGAACTGTTTGATGCGGAGACGGTTGCTGTAGAGGTCATCAACATTTTGCGTCCGATTGTCGCGGTAGCGATTTTTATCAATTTCACAGCGATTGCTGTTCATCAATTTCCGGAGGAGACACAGAAATTAAAAAACGGTGATGAAGCGCAAATGCAGATGTTTGTTCAGGAAGTTCGTCGTTATTACCCGTTTTTCCCGTTTGTCACAGCCAAGGTGAAGCAAGACTTTAGCTGGAATGACTTTCACTTTAAAAAGGGGACATTGACATTATTGGATTTGTACGGCACCAATCATGATCCGAAATTATGGGACCATCCGGGAGTGTTTAACCCGGAACGGTTTCGGAATTGGAGTGGAAGTCCTTTTTCCTTCATTCCGCAAGGTGGCGGCGATTATTACCTGGGTCATCGCTGTGCTGGTGAGTGGGTGACAGTTGAATTGATGAAGGTAAGCCTCCATTATTTAGTGGATGAAATAAGCTATGATATGCCTCCACAGGATTTAAGCTATAGTTTGGTAAGTGTCCCGAGTATTCCGCACAGCAAAATTGTGATGAAACAGGTAAAACATAAGTAAACACATAAAGAATCAGGCACTAGAAAAAAATTTAATCATATATAAGTGATATCACATTCGAAAAAGGGTGATATCACTTATGTTGCCTACTGAGCAATATTTTGGAAGGTTAGAGCTCGTTTATGCTTTTTATGGGGCTATGCCAACAGGCGTAACGGTTTCGGAAAACGGCCGCATTTTCGTTTGCTTTCCGAAATGGGGAGACGATGTTCAATTTACGGTGGCGGAAATTGTGGAAGGTCAGCTGCAGCCTTATCCAAGTTTGAAAACGAATTTGGTTAACACAGAAAATCTCACAATGTCCTTCATTAGTGTACAAAGTGTAGTCGCGGATGGAAGGGGAACACTTTGGGTATTGGATACAGCGGCACCCCATTTTTCCGAACCTATTATAGGGGGAGCGAAATTAGTCGCTGTTGATTTGAAAACTAATACCATAAGAAAAGTCTATACTTTTACAGAGGATGTGGTCCTGCCGACTACTTATTTGAATGATGTTCGTTTTGATTTTCGCGTCGGAAAAGCGGGCTATGCTTATATAACAGATTCTGCGTCTGAAGGACCAGGTGCGATTATCGTTGTCGACTTAGAGAGCGGAAAGGCATTTAGACGGTTAAATGGAGCAAAGTCCACTTCGCCCAATCCGTCTTTTATACCGAAAGTAGAAGGTCGGCTTTTGATGAACCGAAATGAGGACGGATCGACTTCTCCGCTTAAAATGTCTGCTGATGGTATAGCAATCTCTTCTGATGGAAGGACCTTGTATTTTTGTCCCCTGACAAGTCGTCATCTGTACTCGATATCAACGGAAGCGTTAAGAGACAGAACGATAACGGAAAAGGAATTACGTAATCACGTCGAATTTTGGGGAGAAAAAGGGGCATCTGATGGCATGATTACCGATGCAAAAGGAGCAGTTTATGCTGGAGATTATGAGAACAGCAGCATCCGAAAGATACAGCCGGATGGCACTATTATGACCATCGCCCATGATCCGCGGCTATTATGGCCCGATACTTTCTCAATTGGTCCGGATCAATATTTATATGTTATTGTGAATCAATTGCACCGGCAGGCAAAATTTCATTACGGAAAAGACTTGCGGCAAAAGCCTTATAGTTTACTACGTTTGAAGATTGATGAAATGCCTGCTCCGACCTTTTCGTGAT
>JBJFHH010000149.1:0-11147 GCA_051893475.1 Bacillus sp. (in: firmicutes)
TTGGCGCTTTTCGTGAGTTGCCGGCAGTCTTCTCAGCAATGCTTCAAGTTTCAGTGCTGAGAAAGGGTAAGTTCGTTCTTTTTTTATCATTATATTCACTCCTTTTATGAAGAAATTCGTCAGTATATGTCATAATTCCTGCTGATCGTATAAAAATTGCGTGAATAAAAGTCTTATTGCTTTCATTCACGCGAAAACCTCAACTAAATGGGAAACGAATTAACCCGCATTTGAACGTAATTCATCTGTATTTCAAAACAATTCACCCCAAATTGCAATTCATTCATCCAAAACGTACAATAATCAATCCAACTCTACTCCTTATTCCCTTTTGCCCGCGAAATAATGAAGTAGCTGATGATTAGAACGAGAATCGCGCATGAATACAGCAATGTTTGCATACCGTTTTCATGCGAAACGATGATCAGGCGAATCATCGCGGTAATGCCGATGTATAGAAAGTAGCGAAGCGGGAAGTGATAGTTTTCCTTGAAATATTTAATAATCATCGCTACAAACTCGAAATACAGGAAGAAAATCAAAATATGCTCGAGCAGAACGTAATTGTCGGTATTTCCGGATGAGAGGATCGAATGCTCGATGAAATAAATAAGCTCTTTGCCCATTAAAATACATAGCGTGATAGCTAGTAAAATAAGAGCAATGTTTAACGTCAATTGAAGAATATCTGATATAAGCTTTGATGCATCTTTATTTTTCATGTCAGTTGCTCCTTATGTATTTTATTAACTTGAGCATAACAGAATTCCGTCGAATTTTGCAGAAAAATGAAATAATTAATATCAATCTTTTTTCTTATTACGGTCTCCATGGCGGATGATGAAATAGCTGATAATCAACACTAGAATGGCGCAGGCGTAGAGCAAGGTTTGTATGCCGCTATCGTGCGAAACGATAATGAGGCGAATCATCGCGGTAATGCCGATGTACAAAAAGTAGCGAAGCGGGAAGTGGTAGCTTTCTTTGAAGTATTTCACAATCATTGCGACAAATTCAAAATAGAGAAAGAACACTAAAATATGTTCGAGCAGCTCATAATTGTTTTTCAATTCACCGGAAAGAATCGAATGTTTAATGAAAAAAATTAGTTCTCTTCCCATCAATGCGCATAAGCTGACGGCCAATAAAACCAGGGCGACGTTCAAAATAAATTGAAGAACAAGCGGGGTGTACTTGTTTAAGATTTTCATATGAGCAGCTCCTTTCTATTTTATAGTTTTAAGAATAGCATAAAATTGTAAAATATTTTCATATAATTTTGTAAACATATACAAAAATGCTCAAGCGCATAAACATGAACTTGAGCATCATTATTATTTCTTGGCAGTATCTGCTTCAATCGCAGCTTGTGCTAATTTTTGAATAGTGGCGTCATCCATCGGGGGATTGTGAAGGCCGGCGCGTACATCACGGTAATAGCGCTGAAGCGGATTATCCAACTGTAAACTTTGGGCGCCTGCAATTCGCATCGATTTGTCAACGATAGTAATCGCCGCATTGGTGACGATATGTTTCGCAGCGCCAATTTCATTGTTGACCAAATGCTTGCGTGATTCGTCACTATACGCTTCGGCAATGCTGTACAAGAAATGTCTCGCTTCCATTAGTTTTAAATCGATTTCGCCAATCAGTTGTCGAACGTTCGGTAAGCTGCTGATCGGTCCTTTAATGCTGTTCGGCGAATGCTGATTAGCAAAATGAACAGCATAATCGCGAGCAGCTTGTGCGATGCCGAGGTAAACAGCAGGAATATGCAACATCCAGCCGTTCGGTTCCGGTATTTTCCCGGGCGGAATCAATTCTACGAGCTTGGAATCATCGACTTTCACTTCATCAAGGACAAGGTCATGGCTGCCCGTGCCGCGCATTGAAATGACATTCCATGTTTCATCAATCGACAGTCCGGGCAAGTCACGATGCAATAAAAAGAAGCCGGTTGCCTGTTTTTCTTCAATCCAAGCAGTAACAACGAAATAGGAGAGGGCCGGAGACATCGTCGTATAGGCTTTGCGACCGGTGATTACCCATAAATCGCCTTCCTTTACTGCATTCGTTCCCGGACGTCCGCCTCTGGTCGGGCTTCCTGTCAATCTCTCGCTGGCGCACTTGTTCATCAGTTTACCGTCGATGACTTCAGTAGAAAAGGTTTGGAGCTGTTGTTCATTCCACAGTTTTTTATCATATATTTCAGCTAGTTGACTCATATGCCAGCCGATTGACAAAGCTGTTGCGCCGTCAAAGCGGGCGAGTGTCTCTTGAAACATGACAAGGTCGTATACGTTGATTCCGCCGCCTCCATATTCTGTTGGCAGGCTAAGTGATGTATAGCCGATGTCCACTAGTTTTTCGATATTTTCGATAGGAAAGCGGGAAAGTTGGTCATTTTCCGCCGCTTTTTCCGTAAAAAAAGATTCCAGTTCGTTCAGTTTTTGCAGCCAATTCCTTTGCAGTTCCGTTTTCGTAAATAATTGAAGCAATGTAATCCCCTCCGTTGTATGTTAAATGAATCCCGATTAATTTTGTTGGGATTAATGATATCGAAGTGGAAGGTGACTGTCAATGCTTTTATTTGATTATTACGAAAATGGCCAAGGCTATTTCAGGCAAAAAAAAGACCAGCACAAATGGCTGGAATCGACAACATCTATATCAAGGGGGTACTTGAATGATTTAATCGTACTATATAAATATTAATAAGTTATTAACAAGACATTAACGTTTCATTAAATTGAAATTTTCCATTATCTAGTATAACATACAAACGTATAGTATAACAAACGAGGTGGGGATCTTGAATACAGCTGTAAAGGAATATTCCGCAGAGGAGCCTTTGTCGTTTCGTGATGGAGTGAAGGATTGTATTCCGACGTTAATCGGCTATGTCAGTATAGGCATTGCTGCAGGAATTGTAGGAGCGGCATCGAGCTTAAGTGTGATGGAAATTTTGCTGTTATCGGCATTGGTATATGCAGGCGCATCTCAATTTATTATTTGTGCGCTGCTCGCCTCAGGAAGTCCTGCTTCTGTCATTATTTTAACGACTTTTATCGTGAATGTCCGTCATTTTTTATTATGTTTAACGATTGCACCGCAATTTAAATCGTATTCCATTTGGAGAAATATTGGAATCGGGGCGCTTGTCACCGATGAGTCGTTCGGTGTCGCAGCAAATAAGATGTTTAAGGGAGAAAAGCTGAATGACAGCTGGATGAACGGTTTAAATATAACGGCTTATGTTACGTGGATTCTTTCGTGTGTAACAGGAGCTCTTGCCGGGAAGTGGATTGCCGACCCGGAGAAGTTCGGTTTTGATTTTGCTTTAACAGCGATGTTTATCGCCTTGCTCGTTCTGCAATTGGAGAGCATGAAGCGAAGCAAGCTCAAACTTTATTTGACGCTCATCGTTTATAGTATTTTATCAATGGTTTTGTTCTGTTTGTTTGTGCCTTCGCATGTGGCGATTTTATTGACGACGATTATTGTGGCGGCAATCGGGGTGGTGAAGGACAAATGAGTATTAATATAACTGTGTTATTGGTGATATTGGGCTGTGCGCTCGTTACGGTCATTCCGAGAGTTGTGCCATTTATTCTTGTGAAAAATATCGAGCTGCCGCAGTCGGTTATTAAGTGGCTCTCATTTATTCCAATTTGTATATTGACGGCGCTTGTCGCGGACAGTGTCATTATTCAAGAGGAATCACAGTTGAGTATTGACTGGCCTGTATTTTCTGTCATCATTCCGACCATTCTCGTCTCCATTTGGACGAAAAGTCTTTCGATTACGGTTTTGGCAGGCATTGCAATGATGGCCGGAATCCGATTTATTCTGTAAATACATAAAGGAGCTGCCCGCTATTGGACAGCTCCTTATCTTATTATTTAGCCAGTTTTTCAACTACTGTATCGATTACTTTGTCGCTGGCAATTTTACCGTTGATTGTCCAAGACCCGTCATCGACAATTTCGTATACATTGCCGTTTTTTGCGGCAGGTGTTCCTTGCCAGATTGAGCTTGCCGTTAATGTTTCCAAGCCAGTTTCGCCTTCAGCTGCAATCAGGAATACGTGATCGGCATCCATATCTGCCAATGATTCAAGAGAAATCGGGCTCCAAGTTGCATCCGTTGCATCACCCAGATTATCAATAAATGTCGGCATTGTTAATCCTAAGTCATCGTATAAAACTGTACCTGAATAACGGTTGTTTTCTAATACATAATATTGACCGGCAATCATCCAAATAGCAGCGACAGATTCATCGCCGATTGCGGCTTTAATCGTTTCAGAAGCTTTTGCTGCTTCTTCATCGTAGGCAGTTAGCACATCTGCTGCCAACTCTTCTTTACCAAGCATTTCTCCGATGACTGTAATTTGTGTGCGCCAATCTGCCGCATCTTCATCTGTAAACACATAAGTCGGAGCTACTTGCTGATAATCCTCCAATTGACCAGTCGGTACGGCAGAAGGGGAGCTGAAAACAATTAAATCAGGTTCTGCTTCAATCACTTGCTCTAAAGGCATATCCCATTCAATTGTCGGTACATCAGCTAATTCATCTTGTAAATATTCATGGACAGTCGTGCCGATCGCCCATTGTCTTACAGGCGTAATGCCTAATGCCACTAATGAATCTTCCATATTGGATGCGACAATTCGTTCAACGTCAGTCGGAATCGTCACTTCTCCGTTTGCATCTGTAACGGTAATTGTATCTGTATTGTTATTTTCTTGTGTGCTGTCATTATTGTTATTGCATGCGCTAAGCAACAGCAAACATAAAACACTCATTAAAAACGTATGATATTTTCTCATGATGTTAAATCCTCCAAATATGTATGTAAGTAACAAAGAAAATGATAATCATTATCACTGAAGACGTCAATAGGACGGATAAATTTACCTTTTGGCGGCAGATAAGATTTCATCTTTCATTCGATTGCGCGCTTGCTCTGATAATGCCGGGCAGTTGTAGCATTTCTTACCGTCTTTTTTGCGGTAAAACATGCAGCATGCTGAGCGAATCATCATTTTTTTACCGTGTTCATAAGGGCTGTCTACATATTTCGGCTTGTATTGAAATGGATTCTTCTCAAAAAAATCATCATTTTTCAATTGATTGAGCAAGCTATCATAAGTAGCTTGTACGTTTTCGTTTTTTTCATACAGTAAAAATGCTTCAGTTATTTGGGCAGATCTTGCTCCAAATTGATTGTATATAAGTGACGGCTTGATTGCCGCAGTTTTTGCAATCATAGAAATTGGCTTGTCCATTTGCCGGACGAGCTGTGTGATTGGAGCAGCCGGATACAAGGTGCAGTCATTTATTTTAATGTATAAGACCGGAAATGTGCCGAACAGCTTTACCTGTAAGCGAACATTATCAAGATGCATATTTAGCTGGCGACCGTACTTCGCCTGTATAATCTGCTGTGTTGCAATCAAATTAAATAAAGCCATGCCGATTGCAGAAGCCGGCAGCAAATAGTCGTCCGCTTCGTAGAGATCTTTCATTCGGGTAAGCAAGGAAGCAATCTTGCTTTCATCCAGTAAATGGCTGGCTGGCACTTCAAGGACTAGCGGCTCGACATCATCCGGAGATAATAACAAATGAGCGGTTATAAAGGAAAAATCAATCTTCATGAACTTCTTACCTTTCGTGTTTGTTATAGAGAATAACGAATTATTTAAGTTAAGATTATCATCTCTTTAAAAATTATCTTGATATAACATTGTGGTTGCTATTATACTAGTATCAATGAAAATCATTATCAATAATAAATGAGGCATAGTCAATGCGCAAGAACACAATTATATTATTAATCGGATTCGTATTGATGACAATAGCAATCATATTGTCTCTGCAATTCGGTACTAAAAATTATACATTATCGACAGTATTCGATGCTGTTTTTAACTATAAGAAAGATGCGGTGGAGCATCAAATTATATACGAAATCAGGTTGCCGCGGGCATTTGCAGCTGCTTTAATCGGCAGCTTTTTAGCGTTATCAGGCTGTATTATGCAGGTGTTGACACGAAATCCGCTAGCCGAGCCGCAGCTGCTCGGCGTTTCTTATGGAGCGGCATTTGCGCTTGTTGTAACGTTAGCATTCTTCCCGACACTGTCATTGAAGGGGACGATGATTGTTTCCGTAATAGGTGCAGGTATGGCGGTCATCTTAGTATTTGCGCTTGCCGCGATCTCGAAGGGTGCGGCAGCTCCTGTGAAGCTGGCTCTGGCGGGCGTGGCTTTAGGAATGTTTTTGAGTTCGTTAACATCATGCATCAGTTTGTATTTCGATGTTGCGAAAGATATGAGTTTCTGGTATGCAGGCGGGTTGTCGACAATCACTTGGGATTCGGTGAAGTTGCTTGCAGCGGCTGGTATATTCGGGTTTATTGTTGTCGCTTTGATCGCAAGAGCACTGACCGTTCTTCATTTAGGTGAGGAAATGACGAAAGGGCTCGGCATACATATTGGCTTAGTGCGTACGCTCGGCGTTGTTGCTGTTCTTCTATTAACGGGGAGCTCTGTTGCTGTATCGGGAACAATCGGCTTCGTCGGACTTGTTGTTCCGCATATTTGCCGCATGCTTGTCGGAACGGATTATCGAATTTTGCTGCCTGTATCGGCTTTATTCGGAGCAGTGCTGTTGTTGTTTGCCGATTTGGGAGCGAAGCTGGTCAACCCGCCGTATGAAACACCTGTTGGCGTGATAACAGCATTGATTGGTGTTCCATTCTTCATTTATTTAGTACGTAGAGGAAGGGGGCCATCCTTTTGAAAAAACGGTTTGTCTTTACTTTTTCTGTTCTCGTTATTTTAATTGTTATAGCGAGTTTGTTAAGCCTTCAATTTGGAGTCGTCAGCATTTCGCCTTCAGAGGTTTTTCAGACGTTTATGGGAAACGGAAGTGGTAAGCAGGAACTTGTTCTTTTTCAAATTCGCATGCCGTCCATTATTTTGGCGATTTTAATAGGAGCAGGTATGGCGATTGCCGGTGCGATTTTACAGGCAATCACCAATAATGAATTAGCAGATCCCGGCATATTAGGAATCAACTCCGGAGCCGGTTTGGCAGTTGTGTTATACATCGCCTTTTTTCAGCATTTGGGGAGTTATAATGTCTATCTGCTGCCGATGTTTGCGTTTGCCGGTGCATTGCTGACAGCCGCTCTCATCGTCACGCTTGCATGGAAGGGCGGCTTCCAATCGATTCGCTTGGTGCTGGTCGGAATTGGAGTCAATGCCGGCTTGGGTGCGTTGTTGATTGCCTTTCAGCTAAAAATGGATCCGATTGACTTTATGAAGGCGGTCGTATGGCTGTCAGGGGATTTATGGGCGACACAGTGGAAATATGTATGGGCATTGCTGCCGTGGTATATTGTTTTAATTCCGATTGCTTTATATAAAGCAAAATCATTGAATGTGCTGACGCTTGGCAATTCGATTTCGACAGGTCTTGGCATTGCTGTTGCACGTGAAAAATTGATTTTGCTGCTGTTAGCTGTCGCTTTTGCCGGTCTTGGAGTTTCGTGCGGTGGGGGAATTGCTTTTCTTGGGCTGATTGCTCCGCATATCGCCCGCCGGTTAGTCGGTGCAAAGCATGGCTTGATGCTGCCTGTTTCTGCTTTGCTTGGCGCATTTATTTTGCTTATGGCGGATACAATCGGCAGAAATATTGTACTGCCGGCGGAGATTCCGGCTGGTATTGTCGTATCTTTAATTAGTGCGCCGTATTTTATATATTTATTAATGAGATCGAAGTAGAGGTGGAAAGCATGACAAAGTTAACGGGGGAAAAGCTAACAATCGGCTATGAAGGGAAAACCGTTGTCACGGATTTAAGCGTTAATTTTCCGAAGAATAAGGTGACGGCGATTATCGGTCCGAACGGTTGCGGTAAATCAACATTGCTTAAAACGTTGGCGCGGCTTCACAAAGCTGATTCTGGCGTAGTTTGCTTGAATGGACGCAGCATAGCGGAAATGTCGACAAAGGCAATAGCAAAAGAGATGGCGATTTTGCCGCAATCACCGATTGTCCCGGGCGGTTTGTCAGTATATGATCTCGTTTCGTATGGCAGAACACCTTATCAGTCAGGCTTTTCAAGATTATCGAAGCATGATCGGGAAATGGTTGATTGGGCTTTGAAGGAAACGGGCTTATCGGAATTAAAGGATCAAGAGGTCGATACATTGTCAGGAGGTCAGCGCCAGCGCGCCTGGATTGCGATGGCACTTGCGCAGGAGACGGACTTGCTGCTGCTTGATGAGCCGACAACTTATTTGGATTTGGCCCATCAGCTTGAAGTCTTGCAATTGCTCGATAAGCTGAATCAAGAAGCGGGACGGACAATCGTCATGGTTATTCATGATTTAAATCATGCAGCCCGCTTTGCCCATCATATTGTAGCGATGAGAGCAGGAGCAATTATACAGGAAGGCAATGCCGAAAAAGTCATTTGCAGTGATGTTTTACAGCAGGTTTTCCAAATTGATGCTTTAGTTGTAAAAGATCCTCGTACGGATAAGCCGGCTGTCATCTCTTATGAACTGATTGCCCAAAAAGAATAATGTCGACCATTGTCCGGGAAATAGAATAGAAAGGGCTCGTCGAATGACGGCTCTTTTTTTACTGACATAATAGTAGTAGAGCATGATCTAAAAGTTAACGAACTGTAAAGTTCCAGCATCTATCAATGAAGGGCCGGTAACGGTAAAAAAACGATCCGCGTTCAGCGGACCGTCCTTCGTTCGGATTAATAGGTAACTTTTCGTGTCTGCAGAAGCAGCCCGATGAAAATGGAAATCGAAGTGATGATATGCAAAACCATTCCGACAATCGGAATCCATGCTAAGCACGAGGTTACAATACCTAGTACATTTCCGTATGCAGTCCGGCCTTGATATTTGGCAATGATAACGATTGCGATATGAAGGCAAAGCATGATGAATAATGGTGTATAGCCTGAGGAAATGATATAGATGCCGCCGATGACGGGAATGCCGAGAAATGCTTCAAAGGCTCCGGCAATAAACTTTAACACATTTACGATGATAATCCCCATATGAAGACCCCTTTTATCTTTATTATGCATAGTTTTCTTAATTATAGAATATATGGCAGTTATTGTTTCAGACTGATTTAAGTATAGCAAATAAATAGATGGAGATAAAAGTTAATTTAAAGTGAATGTTTTGTCGGGATGAGATGAATTGCGTCTTTTTCTGGTAAAGAAAGATTAATTATATTAATATAATATCTAGCGCTTGCATTTTTATGTACAGGCAAGGAGGTAAGGGAATGAAGAAGCAGGTAAAGAAATTCTACAAAATTGCTCATAGAGAAGCGATTATTGGAATTGTTTTAGTTGTATTCAATTTTATCTGGTGGTTTGGATTTGCTTATGGATTAGGAAGCGGCGACCCTCTGAAGTATACATACATATTTGGTTTGCCTGCATGGTTTTTTTACAGCTGTGTAGTCGGTTTGTTAGTGATGATTCTTTTAGTTTCATTAAGTGTCAAATATTTGTTTGAGGAAGTTCCTTTTGAAGAGGAGGACGTAGAAACGGAATGAATTGGCTTGTCATTTTACCGTTATTATTATTTTTGATTATTATCTTTTTCATTGGCTATTATGCCAATACACGTATTCGCCAATCAAATTCCTTTTTGCAGGATTATTTTTTAGGCGGCCGTCAGTTGGGCGGCTTTGTGTTGGCGATGACGATGATGGCGACGTATGGAAGCGCCAGCAGCTTCATTGGAGGTCCGGGAGTTGCTTATACGCGCGGTTTAGGCTGGGTTCTGTTATCTATGGCTCAGCTTGCAGCAGGGTATTTTGTATTAATGGTGCTCGGTAAGAAGTTTGCGATTGTTGCCAGAAAATATAAGGCAATCACGCTTGTTGATTTTTTGAAATCGCGTTATCAAAGTGATATGGTCGTTATTGTAGCGGCATTAAGCATTATTGTGTTCATTTTTTCATCAATGGCGGCACAATGGGTAGGCGGGGCTCGTCTTATTGAATCGGTTACCGGCCTCTCATATACGAGCGCATTGTTTATTTTCGGAATAGCTGTGCTTGTGTATGTTATTATCGGAGGTTTTCGCGCGGTGGCGCTGACAGATGCGGTGCAAGGCAGTGTCATGCTGATAGGTACGATTTTGTTATTGGTTGCAACCATTATTGCAGGTGGCGGCATATCGAATATTATGGCAGACCTTGTCGCTGAAAATCCGCACTTAGTATCTCCGTTTGGTGCGGCGCAAGACTTGACACCGTTGTATGTGTCGTCATTTTGGATTCTGGTTGGTGTCGGTGTCGTCGGCTTGCCGCAAATCGCCGTGAGAACGATGAGCTACAAGGATTCTCGCGCGATGCACCGAGCTATCATCGTCGGAACAATTGTAATCGGAAGTGTCATGCTCGGCATGCACTTGATCGGTGTTCTGGCAAGACCAATCATCCCTGGCATCGAAGTGGGGGATACGGTAATGCCGACGCTGACACTCAAAGTGCTGCCGCCTGTTTTGGCAGGACTTGTGCTGGCTGCACCGATGGCAGCGATTATGTCAACGGTAGATTCGCTGCTTATTTTGGTAAGCTCGACGGTCGTAAAAGACATTTACTTAAATTATTTGAAGCCTGATGCAACAGAGAAACAGGTAAAGACAACGAGTTTTTGGGTTACAACTGTTTTAGGTGTATCGGTTGTGCTGTTCGCCTTAAGTCCGCCTGATTTTATTATTTGGCTGAACTTATTTGCTTTTGGCGGCTTGGAGTCCGTATTCATATGGCCAGTCGTACTCGGCTTATATTGGAAAAAAGGCAATAAATATGGAGCGGTTTGCTCGATGGTTGTCGGCATGAGCGCTTATATTTTATTCGATCGCTTTTATCCGACTGCATTCGGTATGCATACGGTTGTGATGCCAATCTTGTTGTCGTTGATTACGTATGTGAGTGTTAGTTTGGCGACTGCCAAGCAGTTTGGGGCAGCTAGAGGCAATGAGTTGGCTTAATTATTTGCAAATCCGGATTAATAAACTACGAAAGCGGCTTAATGAATAAGAAAACCCGCTTAATTGTTTTGAAGAAAGCCCAGGAAAAAGCAGT
>JBJFHH010000150.1:0-2702 GCA_051893475.1 Bacillus sp. (in: firmicutes)
CCCTGAAAAAGCTGCCACAGAACCGGCGGGATGTGGTGGTAGAGCTGGACCTGTGCTCGTTCGACCTGCTTTTTGTATGTATGGATGGAACAGTTAATTTTTAGAGTAAAGCCATTGATGAAGGTTAACGTAGGAAGTGGGTCCTCACTCACGGATACAACATGTCTTGGGTTGAGCCAAATGTTGTCGATGGAGGTTGGTGACATCGTCGGAATGAAGTAAATGCCCTTTAATGCACAGATGATGATCGGCGGCTTGACCTTATGCTCGTATTTTAGGCGGCTGATTTCCTTTTTTGTCTCAAAGGTGGTGTTTTGCTCCAAACAAGCTTCATTAATAAGAGAGTTATTGGTTTGAATGCTGTAGTATGAACCATTTACATCGTAAATGATGCTTTCATAATGCATCACTTTCGCATATTGAAATGCGATTGTTTCTTCATTTAATGCATACTGATTATTGACCTTCAACGCTTTCACTCCTTCTTAAAAATATCGTGATTCCCTTATATTTTTCTGAACATTGCGTAAAAATAGGGTGTAAAGAGGATAAATTCCCTATTTTCGCAACAGCCTCCTATATTATAACCATACTTTTATACCATTTTTTGACACAATATGACACATTTATTTACAATATTGTGAATATGTAAAATCTTGTTGTTTTATAACACAAAAAAACTATTTTCTGTCGGATTTAACAGCATTCCGAACGTATTTATCGCACTTTTATTAAAATTTCGGACAATTATAATAATTATCTGTTATAATACAAGATGTAACCACTTACATTTTCCAGAGGAGGAAATCACTTGTATACATTTTTAGGTGGAATTGCACTTTTAATTATTGGTTATTTTACGTACGGGAAATTTGTCGAAAGAGTATTCGGTGTCAAGGAAACACGCGCTACGCCGGCCTATGTGAATGCGGACGGTGTTGATTATGTGCCGATGAGCACGAAAAAAAATTCATTGATCCAACTTCTGAACATTGCCGGCACGGGCCCGGTATTCGGTCCGATTATGGGAGCGCTTTACGGACCGGTTGCCTTCATATGGATTGTTGTCGGCTGTATTTTCGCTGGTGCTGTTCATGATTACTTAACCGGGATGATTTCCATCCGTAACCGCGGCGCCCATTTGCCGGAGCTTGCGAGCAGATTTTTAGGGAAAGTAATGAAGCATGTCGTTAATGCTTTTGCTGTTCTTCTTCTGCTGCTTGTCGGTACGGTGTTCGTATCCACTCCAGCCAGTCTTCTTCATGTTGTAATGGACGGAAAAGTAGCACTTTCTATCATCATCGTCGCTATTTTCGCTTATTATATTTTGGCTACCCTATTGCCGGTTGATAAAATCATCGGCCGTCTGTATCCGTATTTCGGCGCACTTTTATTAATCAGTGCGGCTGGCGTCGGAATTGGTTTAGTCGTTACGGGCGCGGATATTCCGGAGCTGACGTTGGAAAACTTCCACCCGGCTAATGCGCCGATTTTACCATTGTTATTCTTTACGATTTCATGTGGCGCTTTATCCGGCTTCCATGCGACGCAAACGCCGATCATTTCGCGTACGACGAAGAATGAAAAAGAAGGTCGCAAAATTTTCTACGGTATGATGATCGCGGAAGGTATTATTGCAATGATTTGGGCAGCGGCAGCAATGAGCATGTTCAACGGCTCTGGAGGCTTGAATGAAATTTTAGCAAACGGCGGTCCTGGTGCCATCGTTCAAGAAGCTTCTACGACTCTGCTTGGCGCAATCGGCGGAACGCTTGCAGTTCTTGGTGTTGTCGTATTGCCGATTACGTCCGGAGACACTGCTTTCCGAAGCGCCCGCATGATTATCGCGGAATACTTCAAAATCGCGCAAAAGAAATTTTCAAGCCGACTATGGATTGCGATTCCTTTATTCGCGATTTCAGCAGTTTTAACGCAAATCGACTTTAACGTCCTATGGCGCTATTTCAACTGGGCGAACCAATCAACAGCCGTCATCGCGCTGTTCGTCGGTGCCATGTACTTATACATCGCCAAGAAAAATTACTGGATTCCGCTCATTCCGGGCTCGTTCATGCTCATCATGGTCATTACCTACATTTTGAATGCGCAAATCGGCTTCGGTTTGTCGATGAACGTCTCATGGATCGGCGGCTTTATCGGCGCAGCGATCCTGATTACGATTTTCTTCATCGCCGCCCGAAAAGCGCGCGCCAACAACCTGCAGCTTGACGAAGATGTTTCGCATTTTAATAAGGTTGCCTGATGCGTACTTGTGAGGCGCAACAATATAATTAACACACAAATAAGCTTGGGAGGATATCCCAAGCTTATTTGTGATCTTATTTAATTGCCTCAAATTTTAAGGCTTACTCCCCTACCATGCCGTCATTATCGTTATCGCGCATATAAGGGTATAACCAATGATCACTCGTTATCGGCATACTGAAACCCGCATCTTTTGCTTCTTGAATCGTAACGATTCCATTACCGTTCGTATCAATACTGGAAATATCACCGCTTTTGTTTGAACTAGCTGAATCTGAACTAGTTGAATCAGAAGGCTTGCTGTCTGTTGTTAATCCGAGTTCTTCGTTTACTTCATCCGGGTTCACATTGTCAAATGAATCGACGATTACGTTACCTTTCAGCGTATAGGTATACTGATAATGCGATGGAATCTGCGTTTTCGTATTCGGATACGT
>JBJFHH010000151.1:0-2696 GCA_051893475.1 Bacillus sp. (in: firmicutes)
GCCAATGTCATACTTTCGTTTTGAATATTCAAGCCTTCCTTCGCTTCAATCGCCTGATGCAAACCATCACTGTAGCGGCGGCCTTTCATTAAGCGCCCTGTGAATTGGTCAACGATGACAATTTCGCCGTCTTGAACAACATAATCAACGTCATTGTGCATACTCACATGCGCCTTCAATGCCTGACTGATATGATGGTTCAATGTTACGTGCGTAATATCGAACAAGTTATCAATACGGAATGCGCGCTCAGCCTTCGTAATACCTTCTTCCGTCAGCTGTACACCCTTCGTTTTTTCATCATACGTATAATCTTGCTCCGCCGTCAGCGTACGAACAAAGCCGTTTGCCAGCATGTATAATTGTGTCGATTTTTGCGCACTGCCGGAAATGATTAGCGGTGTACGTGCTTCATCAATCAAAATGGAGTCGACCTCATCGATTACAGCATAATGCAATGGACGCTGCACCATTTGCTCTTTGTACAGCACCATATTGTCACGCAAATAGTCAAAGCCGAATTCATTATTCGTTCCGTACGTAATATCAGCATTGTATGCTGCTTGTTTTTCTTCGCGAGTCAGTCCAGCTACGTTCAAGCCGACCGTCAAGCCAAGGAATTCAAACAGTTTGCCCATTTCTGTCGCGTCACGAGATGCCAAATATTCGTTGACTGTTACAACGTGCACACCTTTTCCTGTAATAGCGTTCAAGTAAACAGGCATTGTGGAAGTCAGTGTTTTACCTTCCCCTGTCTTCATCTCAGCGATGTTGCCGTCATGCAGCGTCGCGCCCCCCATTAACTGAACAGCAAACGGGTACATGTTAAGCACACGTCTCGATGCTTCACGGACAACCGCAAATGCTTCAACAAGCATGTCATCCAGTGATTCACCTTTTTGATAACGCTCTTTAAATTCCTCTGTCTTCGCCTGAAGTTCATCATCAGACAAATGCTCCATTTGCTCAGATAATGCCTCAATATGCTCAGCCGTCTTATGCAGACGTTTAACCTCACGTTTATTTGGATCAAATACTTTATTTAAAATCGATAACATTTCACAAACGCTCCTCTGTTTTGTGATTACTATATAAACAACATGCATTTTGACTTGTAATGAAAAAAATCATCGCAAGAACTTACTATATTCATCCGGGAAACCGTGTTTTACCCATTATTAACTTATTATATATTAGAAAAACACGACTTATCGCCCCAAATGGCAAAAGTCGATGTCTTTTCTTATACTTTATTCCTTTAGAGGAATTAAACTTTCTTGAAAGTATAAAAAATTATCCATTTTTTATATTACCACTTCTGCAAACTTGGTACAACTAGTGGAATTTTGTACAACTCATGCTTCCGTTAACACTAAACAGCAGCTTTCAATCATGAGATTATAAACCGTTCTATTTTCAATAAAAATGCTGCTGTGGTACTGATGCTGTTTACATAACAGTGCTTTTTTGACGAATAAAAGGGATAACAAACATCAGGAGAGATTTTTACAGCAAAGTGGAAAACATAATTGAATATTTTATACATCAATAAGGTTAGAGCTTCTATTATTCATACAAATTAAGCAGAAGCGCTGACATTACTACTTTTAGAAAATGAGAAAGCTTTCTGCATTTGCAGACGGAGGCCTTTTAAGCCATGTTGTTGCTTGTATCGCCACATTGCTGTTCAGTTTAATAGCTGTGATGATTAAACTATTGAATAAAATCATATAATAGTATATCTCCCTATTTCAGTGAAAGTAAAAGGCTGCCGGGCAAACTAATTAGTTTGCCTAGCAGCCTTATTCGATCAATCGTTATAGTTTATTAAGCGTTTGGCTCAATTAAGCCATAACGGCCATCTTTACGTTTATATACTACATTTGGTTGATTTGTTTCAGCATTTGTATAAACGAAGAAAGTATGACCAAGCATGTTCATTTGAAGAATCGCTTCCTCGCTGTCCATCGGCTTTAAGTCAAAGCGTTTTGTACGAACAAGCTCTAAATCATTTTCTTCTGTTTCTTCCGTATCCGCAGCCACTTCTGTGTCTACGAATTCGATAAGATCGGCACCATTGCCGTTTGCACGGTGCTTGCGGTTCACGCGAGTTTTATACTTGCGAATTTGTCTTTCAAGTTTATCAGCAATCACATCAATCGCCGCATACATATCTGGATTTTTCTCTTCCGCGCGCAATACTAAATTAGGCATTGGAATTGTTATTTCAACCTTAGCTGTGCGGTCATTATAAACCTTAAGATTCACATGAACCGTAGCATTTGGTGTATTGCTAAAATATTTTTCCACTCTTCCAACTTTTTTCTCCACATAATCGCGTAGAGCTGGAGTTACCTCAATGTTTTCACCACGAATGTTATAATCCATAAGTGAGTCCTCCTTCAATAAATCAAATAAATGAAACTTGATAAATCTATAGAAAAATAAATCTTTCTATACTTTATAAATTCTATGATACCCTTTTCAAATCCTTCTTCAATCCTTTAAAATAATTGTCGAAATATTGAACAATTTAGTTCAACGAGTTTTCACGGAATGCACTTCGGTACCAGCTCTTATCCATTCGATACACCTTCTTGTATCTCAATTAACCAGCTTTCTTCCCCCGCTTGAAAACCTTCATTATGTATTGAAATCTATTAGGGTATATATTCTTTACCCTATTATGAAGGAGG
>JBJFHH010000152.1:0-2644 GCA_051893475.1 Bacillus sp. (in: firmicutes)
GCCCATCCAGATTCTCAGTTTCGACATCAAACCCGCTGATAAATTCACTGATAAAGCTGTCAACCTTATTTGGATCTCTCAATCCAAGAACATAAAGCAGATAGTCACTGATTTTTCCTTCGCTTGTGAGGACAAGGATGCACTCGTTGCTGTTCTGCGGCCAGCGCCCCGCTTTGACATCATAGCGGTCTATGTACAGGCTCTCTGCTTGAGGCATACAGTAAAACATATTGGTACTGACCGAAGAAGAGATCAGGGAAGTATCCATAGTTGAGAGCGGAATTCCCAGCGAATCCAGCGTGGAATCCGGGCAGACACGCCGGATGCTCTGACCATACTCGACATAGATCTGCGGCTGAACATTGTAGACATACTCTATCGTACCGTACTGCACAATGTCATTTTCATCCTGATCCAGGTATTCCTTCAGCAGTTCCAAATCGTTCGTATCCAGCATGGCGAACAGTTTCTCCAGAAAGCCAATAACTTCTACTTGATCTTGTCCGCTTTCCGCAAGGTTTCCGTTCAAATCTGAAAGCATAGAAGAGACATCCATGTTTAAGGTTTCCACAAGAAGCGGATATTGATAGGCCATTTTTGCTTCCTGCTGATAGATATAGTCATCCACACCGGAAGAAAGCGCGGCAATCAGTGCGATTCCAATGATGCCGATGGAGCCGGCAAACGCGGTTAAAAGTGTCCGGGACCGTTTGGTCCAGAGATTGTGAAAGCTGAGCGAGAGGGCGGTGAACATATTCATGGAAGCATGTCCCATGTTCCTGCTGACCACTGCTTCCGTTTCTTCCTCCGGCATATAGGGGTCAGTATCGCTGATGATCTCACCGTCTTTTAGCGTAATGATACGGGTCGCATACTGCTGGGCCAGTTCCGGGTTGTGGGTAACCATGATAATTAGTCGATCCTTAGCCACTTCCTTCAGCAGTTCCATCACCTGCACACTGGTCTTGCTGTCCAGAGCGCCAGTTGGCTCATCTGCAAGCACAATTTTGGGGTTGTTTACCAAGGCCCGTGCAATAGCCACACGCTGCATCTGTCCGCCGGAAAGCTGATTGGGACGTTTTGTCAGTTGATCCCCCAAGCCCACTTTCTCAAGGGCTCGTGCCGCCATCTCTTTCCGCTTGTTTCCGGAAATACCCGAGATCGTCATCGCCATCTCCACATTGGAAAGGATATTCTGATGCTGAATCAGATTGTAGCTTTGAAAGATAAAGCCAATGGAGTGATTCCGGTAGGAGTCCCAGTCTCTGGCAGAATAACCTCGGGTAGAGATATGATCAATCACCAGGTCACCGGAATCATAATGATCCAGACCGCCGATTACATTGAGTAATGTTGTCTTTCCAGAACCGGAAGGTCCCAGGATCGCAACAAATTCATTTTCACGAAAAGACAGGTTGATATTGTTCAATGCGATATGGCTGTTTTTTCCTGTCCCATAGCTTTTTTGTATCGCTCTTATCTCAACCATAATGGAAACTCGCCTCCCTTATTTGACTGAAAATGATACGGCATTGCAGGGCGTAGCCCATCCGTTATGTAAAAGAATTATTACGGTGTTTCTTTATCCTTTGAGTTATTCTCAAATGAAAGTGACTGTGGTAAACGAATGCTGACTGCGATCAATTCCAACCCTAAAATGATAATGTGTGTGGAAAACTTCTCAAACGGATGAAACAGTAAAATCAAAGCTAACATCATGCGCAGCAAAAACTCTATTATTTGAATTGCAAAATGCTGCTTTTGACACAGCCTGTAAAATACCTGCTTCAAAGACTTTGATGCCTTCCCAATTCCAATCATGGCCCAGGTTGTCCCAATCGCTCCCAATGCATTGCTTCCCTGTAGAATAAAGGCTACTCCCATAATCATCAATATAATGCTATAAGTTAGTTCCTCAGAATGTTCCCGAACAAGGTTCTGATTCTGAAAAGCGTTGATCCCCCACAATATGGAGGCCAGCACCATAGCGCCTCCGAGCAGATAGGGCAGTATTCGGGTTACATGGTCAGAGAATAGAATAAAAACCACTCCGAGTACTGGAAACACAATGTTTCTTATATTTTCCACAAGCTTTGCTTTCATTGTTTTCTCCTGTTTCGATTCAGCTATCAAGTGCTTTATATCTACATCAGAGGCGCAAACAAACGTAGAATAGTTTGGAAAAGCCTTTTAATCAGGCTGGCTTTGCAATCTTCAAAAGAGATTTCCTGGGATACCTCTACGGTATCCAGAAAGTCTTGCTTCAGCTGCAAAACAGCAGGGTTGTCGCACATCCAAACGCCGCACTCAAAATGAAGGTACAGACTCCGAAAATCCAGATTGGCTGTCCCGACGCTGGCAACCCTGTCGTCGGATACGAAGGTCTTGGAGTGGATGAAACCGCCGGTATACTCATAGATTTTTACCCCGCCTTGCGTCAGCTCCCGGTAATAGGACCGGGTCGTCATATGGATCAGCGCCTTGTCCCAGACTTGCGGTGTAATAATCCGGACGTCTACACCACTTTTTGCGGCCAGGCAAAGGGCCGATACCATACTGTCATCAATAATCAGATAAGGTGTTGTAATGTATACATAGTCTTTTGCCTGATTGAGTATCTGCATATATACATGCTCGCACACGT
>JBJFHH010000153.1:0-2637 GCA_051893475.1 Bacillus sp. (in: firmicutes)
GGCGCTATCTCCGCCGCGACCGCGCAATGAATGTACTGAAAACCTTGGAAACTAGCAGAAATGAAACAGCTTCCATGCAAACTCCTAAAAATAGGGTGGCTTTTCGTTCAATTTTTGTCTTTTTTATTGAATTATTCGACCTGCATCCGCAAAACGGTTTTCAAGTTTTCCGGTTTGGTTCGGCGCGGGTCGGACAGGTAGATTTCATGGTGCCGGGTGATATTGTCTCGGCCTGTTGCTCTTTTGAGATTATGCTCTTCCATAAAGGAGTGCATTTGTGCAAAGCTTTCCGGCTCATCATCGTAGGAGCCGACATGCAGCATTTGCACGCATAAGCCTTCTGTGAATGATTTCAAGCAGGCTTTCTCTGTGTGCAGATGCGGCTTTTTCTTTTGTGCTTCTTCACATGCCCGCTGAAACACTTCTTCTGTCACAAATTCAGGCTGGCGAATCATCGCCGTCCAACAAAAGCTGTCTTTTTGCTGGAAGTTGAATTCTTTTTCATTATGTATCCACCACAGCCCTTCCAGCGGCGGAACGACATATTCGAAATAGCCGCTCGGCTGGTGTTTGCCCATTTTGCTCATCTTAATGCTATAGGATAAAGCATAGAGCAACTCCACAGCTTGCTTGTACTCTCCATCTTCTTGATTTGGATTTCCTTTTCCGTCGACCATGATGAAATTCATCTCAGGCACTGTAATCAATGTTGGCTTTTTAGGTGGCAAATAGAAATCTTTATCCGCTTTTTTGTAGTCGATTTTGTCGGTTTTCAACCCATTTCACCTCGTATCTTCTTAAATGATTGCTATTCTATGATGTACCCATTTTTATGGGAGATTAAAATCTTTCTTCCTTTAAAAATGGATAGGATAGCACTAAGCCGGTTACATATAACAGCACCAACAGGTAGACAGGAAGCAGATGGATCAAATCAGTATAGCCGATATAGAAATGCGTTCCGATTCCGGCTAGGAAGGCGGGTAATGCGCCTATGGCGAGCGTATTCCAAATCCAGCGTTCGCCTTTTCTGAACCCCCATAATGAAATCATTAAAACAAGCAGCCCGACACTGACGAGGGAGCTTCCGAATCCGGCCCGGTCATGGGCAATAACCGGAATTAAGCGGTTGCTGATCTGATCCAACATTTCCGGTGACATGCATAAAAAGCTTAAGTCTGTTGCGACAAAAACATGGGATACGCCGATTGCAGAAATGACGATCCCGCCTATTGTGATGAAAGCGCCAAGTATCACAAACATGAGCTGTCCGTACACACCGCGCTTCCAGGCTCGATCGTTTGTTTCATGCTTGGAACAAGGAGAGGCAAGTGCTTTTTTGCCTTCCTTGAAGCTGAGGCAATAAATCGGCACTAAAATCAGCCAAAATAAACCGTGCAGCCAATCGAAGTAACCGTAGCCGATGAACAGCAGAATGCCGAGAAACCCTGTAATGGCGGCAGTGTGAAAGGCAATTTTTGCCCAGTGCAGACCGTTTTTAATGCCGTGACGCGCAAGTTGGATATACAATATTGCGCCGGAAATCATCGTTCCGGCTAATGCCATTCGGTCGTGTGCCATAAATGATAGGATTTGCGGATTGATTTGCAGCAGTTCCGCTTTCGTCAATCCAATGAACGATTCATCATAGGGCAGTATGATGCTTGTAAAGGCAAAATATAGGGCAATCATTCCGGCGATCAAGATGGAAAGTCCGAACAGAAACGACCAATGCCATTGTTGTCTTACAGGCTTCATTTTCTCATCATACAGACGCTCATGAATGCGCTTTGGAAGCCCTGGCCCCGAATGGACATAGCCTGATGTCAGCATCAGTAAATCGGCCCCGGCACGATGGAGGCGCATAGCATCTTCGGGAGATTCGATTCCCCCGGAGGTGATCACGGCAAGATGCGGATAGGCAGCCTTCGCTTGTGCAACAGCTTCCGCTAACATTTCGTTGGCCTGATTTGCTTCATGCCAATAATCATGATCCACTTGCCGAGGTGCCTGTAGGACAATTCCGCTTACATTGGAATGTGCTATCAATATGGCAATCTCGGATTCTTTTTTGTTGATTTCTTCAGCTGATACTGAGACATAAAAAGGGCGCACTGCCTGTTCGTCATATAAGAATATTTGTTCACTTGTTCCGATAAAAGCATCCACATAAGGAGCCAGATGGTGAACGATGAGCCGCCATTCCTTTTCGGTAACGTCCGGGTCGATGTGTGCAAAAATAGGAAGGCGGCTGTTAAGTCTTGTCAATTTTTTCAGGGCAAGTTTAAGCGGAACTTTTTCCTGGTGATCGGCAAATAAAATTCGGCCGTTTCTCCTGATGGGAGAGAGTTGTTCCTCGGGCTCACTTAAGACAATCGGGCCAATTTCGATAAAACCGAAGCCCAGTTCCTGAAAGGCCTTCAAGCCGGATAATTGGGGATCTATTAAACTGCTTAATCCGACCGGAGCAGGAAATTTCGCCGCAGTAACTTGCTTTTCCAAGGCTTCCGCCGGCTTCATATGCCCTAAAAAGCCAATAAGCGCTCGGCCGCCGGGAACAGAGGCAATAGCACTCATGGAATGATGAATAAACGCCCGGCTTGATTCAGGCTTTAATCGATTAAGCAAGAGTTTTTT
>JBJFHH010000154.1:0-2633 GCA_051893475.1 Bacillus sp. (in: firmicutes)
AAGCGCCGAGGGCTTATCTAAGGGCTTATCTGCTTCAATGGTTGTAACTTTCATGCACTGTGCTGCTTTCTGCTGCTGGATACAGTACAATAAAAAAGCACTTCTTTGGTACGCATTTCTCAAAAAAGTGCCTGCTAGCTTATGGTTTTTCTTCGATATCACCGCTGCCGATATCTTTATCGACTTTAGGTCTTTTGCCCATTCTATATGGGTATAGGGGGCAGTTTTTTAGATTACAGAGCCTGATTTCCTTCGCCTGCCCGCAGCAGCAGTCCATACATTTGGCTCGTATCGCCTTTAAGGGCGTTAAGATTTTGTCTGCCATTTGCTCTTACTCCTTCCAAAAATAAAAACAAGCCCCATTTTTAATACTGTGACGGTATTAGTTTTAATACTTGTACACATCTCAAAAAAGGCTCATCGGTATTACTTTTAATACTTGTTAGCGGTATTTTTTGTACTCCTATCGGTATTAAAATTGCGACTCCTTATATATATACCAGGCATAGGGCGATTACATATCGGCATATGCCTGGGCCACCTCTTTGCGATTATTCTTCTCCCAGTTTATTCTCTCTCTGAGTTCCTTCTTTATCTTTCCGGCAGTCTCAATATCTTTGATATCTTTCCACTTATCCGAGAAATGATAAACAGTAGGCTCTCTCATAAGATTACCCGGTTCTCTGACAATGAATCCCAGAGCTTCAAGAAGTCTTAATGCCGGTGGTATTGAGTTCCTGCTGATACCGTACTGCTCCATGGTTGAATAAGGGCAGACGATATTGTTCATCGTAAAGTTTCCTCTGTACTCATTCTTAAGGATCAGATAAATCCTAACTGCTACCGGTGTCAGAGCTATGAATGCAGGTGATTCAAACATACTCTCAAAGATTCTCACAAAGCGTTCATGGTCGCTGTTGCATTCCCACTTCTGTGGCGGTTCCCGTTTGTTATTCTTCCTTGACATACTTTCTCCTTTCCTGAGGCATAAAAAAACCGCCAGACCTTTCCAGATTGAAAGAGCCTGACGGCTATGTAAGGACGCCTTGTTATTTCGTTTCAGCGTTTTGTTTATTCATTTGTTCTTTTTCTTCTTGTGTAAGCAGTCACGCCTGTTATTCCTGCACCGGAAAGAATCATAAGTGCAATCCACGGTGCAAGATCAGTGTTATCTCCTGTCTGTGGAGACTTCTTATCACCATCTACATCTGCAGGTGCTGCATTCTTTGCTACTGTAAATGTAGTTTCTGCAGTGCCGCTTGTTGATACAATGCCGATAGTGTGTTCTCCAACAGGAATAGTTGCTACATAGTCAGCGTCCAGAGTTACAATTATGCTGCCTGACTCGGCAGTGTAATATTCTGTATCAAGAGTTTCGCCATCGAGATCAACTCTGATAAAATCGCTGAACGCCGCATTGGACGTGAATGACAACGCCTTCTTTTCGCCTGCGGTTACGGTCTGCCCTTTGCCTTTAATGATTTCGGGCGGGAGCTTTGCGATTACCGTGTCATCAAGCGTAATTTCATCTGTGCCGTTTTCGTCAGCAAAGTATTTACCGCAATCCTTACAATGCCAATACTCTATGTTTCCGGTTTCGGTAACGGTGGCGGCTTGTGCTTCAGTCTTGGTCAGAGTGTGACCAGCTTTAATCGTCACAGCATCAAGCGTGGTCTCGTTCGTGCCGTCCTCGTCACTGAACAGTTTATGGCATACGGAGCAGGTCCAGTATGCGGTGTTTCCGTCCTCGGTGCAGGTGGCAGCCTTGGCTTCGGTCTTGGTCAGCTTATGAGCGGCTTTGATCGTCACAGCATCAAGCGTGGTCTCGTTCGTGCCGTCCTCGTCACTGAACAGTTTATGGCATACGGAGCAGGTCCAGTATACGGTGTTTCCGTCCTCGGTGCAGGTGGGGTCCTTGGCTTCGGTCTTGCTCAGAGAGTGATTGGCAAGCTCACCATATTCTTCTCCACAGATAGCACACAATGCTTTTGCTGTGCAGGTTGCTGTTCCACCTTTGCAGGTATGTGCACCGACCTTGTCTTGTTCACTCGCTGCAACAGCAACAACGGGATAACCGCAAATTGTGGCAGGGATAGCTTCACAGGACTTACCTGTTCCTAATTCTATTCCTATAATTGTTACCTCGCCCTTTTCGGTATCAAGGCTGTATTTTACCTGTGTTGTCGTATTAAAAATCACACAATCACCAATTGTCAAACCATTATCAGGCAGAAATATTGTATCAAGTTGTGCATAAATATTAGAATAATCATCCATTTTACAAAAAGCTAATCCACCAATAGACTTTACACTATATGGAATTTCTATGCTATTAAGTTTTTCGCAATAATAAAATGCATAATCTCCGATTGATGTAAGCTGTGAATTTTTCCCAAATGTGACACTTTCAAGGCTTGTGCAATCAACAAAAGCATATTCCCTTATTGATTCGACGCTGTTCGGAATTTCTATACTAGTAAGGTTTTTACATGAGTAAAATGCATAATCTCCGATTGATGTAAGCTGTGAATCTTCTCCGAATGTGACACATGTAATATTAGAGCAATTATAAAAAGCCTGGTTTCCAATGGCTGTAACTATTTTGCCATCAATTGTATCCGGAATTTCAACTT
>JBJFHH010000155.1:0-6327 GCA_051893475.1 Bacillus sp. (in: firmicutes)
AGAAGCCATCACTCATTCCTGGAATTTTTACGAACATTAATACACCTGAAATAACAAGCGGGAATGACATTCTGAAAATCCAAGGTTTGAATTTGCCATATTTACTTGCTGGTCTTATATCAACAAAACGTCCCCATGCAACATCGGCAAAAGCGTCCCAAATACGCGCGAACATAAATAGTCCACCTACTGCAGCTGCACTGATATGAAAAATATCCGTGTAGAATACCATTAAGTATGAACTTACCAAAATAAAGAAGAAATCATTTCCAAAGTCACCCATCAAGTAACCGATTTTATCTCTCATCCCGAAAGGACGATGTGTTGACGTGCTTTGTACATCTACAACTACTTCTTGTTTTAATGGTTCACCCATTTTACTTTCCTCCATCGCTTTAATATTTACAAATGTAATGGAACTCGGCTTATCCCTTTGGACATTCGATTGAAATCGCTTTCAAAAACTGTTATAAAAATTAAATGAGCGCAATATATACTTCACTAAAAGATTTTTCTAACCTTTGATCTATAGTTTAGCTGCTTGCAATTCAATAACCACTAAATATTGCTCAGTATTTCACATAATTAGATAAAAATAAAGCCACTCAATACGCCACATTAAATTGCTCAGTGTTTCACATACAAGCATAAAAAAACCGCTCAATCTCTACATAACGTTGCTTAGTGTTTCGTAATATATTGCTCAATAATTTATCATTTAGTTTCTGGCAGATATCCCATCAACATTTACACTAGTATACTAGCATGCTTTTTGGTTATATGCCAGCATTATTTTAAACGATTCGCAAATTGGTAACAATCCCCTCATGCTTATATCGAAAAATCGCAATCCATTTAAAAAATTATAAAAAGGCAGTGCCCTCTTAATAAGAAAGTATACTGCCTTATTCCAAATCTTATATTTTTCCAACATAGCGCAATCATGCATTCATTTATTTAATACCAGGTTTATGCCCATCTGTCAGACATCACTTTTATTTGCTTCAAAGCGATTAAGCAATGCGCGCACTTCATCTGTTGATTTCGTATTCATCAGTTGATTGCGCAATTCACTTGCACCGCGGAAGCCTTTAACATAAATTTTAAAGAAACGATGCAGTCCTGACATTGAGCGCGGCAACTGCTCTGCATATTTATCTTGAAGGTCCAACTGTAATCTTAAAAGACCTAGGTATTCATCTTTGCTGTGCTCCCTTGGCTCTTTTTCGAAAGCAAACGGATTTTTGAAGATGCCGCGCCCAATCATCACGCCGTCTACCCCATATTTTTCAGCAAGTTCCAGCCCCATTTGACGGTCTAAAATATCACCGTTGATTGTCAGCAGCGTATTCGGTGCAATTTCGTCGCGCAACGCCTTAATTTCCGGGATTAAATCCCAGTGTGCAGGCACTTCACTCATTTCTTTTCGTGTACGTAAGTGAATAGACAGGTTTGCGATATCTTGTTTTAAAATATGCGTTAGCCACTCTTTCCACTCGCCTAAGTCTGTATAACCAAGGCGCGTTTTCACGCTGACAGGCAATCCGCCAGCTTTCGCTGCTTCAATTAGCTCCGCTGCAACGTCCGGTCTTAATATAAGGCCACTCCCTTTTCCGCGTTGAGCAACGTTCGGTACAGGGCACCCCATGTTAATATCAATTCCTTTATAGCCCATTTCTGCCATCCCAATACTCATCTTGCGGAAGTTTTCAGGTTTATCGCCCCAAATATGCGCCACTATTGGCTGCTCGTCGTCCGTGAATGCTAAACGGCCACGTACACTTTTTTCTCCCTCAGGGTGACAATAACTTTCAGAGTTCGCAAACTCCGTGAAAAATACATCAGGTCTTCCCGCTTCAGCAACAACATGACGGAATACGACATCCGTTACATCTTCCATTGGCGCAAGTACGAAAAACGGCTTCGGTAAATCATTCCAAAAATTCTCTTTCATGTAAGTAAATTCAAGTCCTCTCATCTAAAAGTAAAAGCAGATGATTTAGAAACACTTCTAAACTGTCTGCTTTTATTTTTTATTTCATTAAACTAATTCCAGCCAAGCAACATTTTCTACATGAGTAGTTTGCGGGAACATATCAACCGGCTGCACTTCGCGTGTTGCGTATCCGCCTTCACCTAAAATGCGAAGATCGCGCGCCAGTGTTCCAGGGTTGCATGAAACGTACACGACTTTCTTCGGCTTCATGGCGATGATTGTGTTCAATAATGCTTCATCGCAGCCTTTTCTTGGCGGGTCAACAACGATAACATCGGCTTTAATACCTTCAGTTGCCATGTTTGTGATGACTTCTTCAGCTGCACCTACCAGGAATTCTGCGTTTGTGATGCCGTTCAGCTCTGCGTTACGTTTCGCATCTTTAATCGCGTCCTCTACAATTTCAACACCGTATACTTTTTTTGCTTTTTGAGCTAAGAATAACGAAATTGTGCCAATTCCGCAATACGCGTCAATGACCGTTTCTTCGCCAGTAAGTCCAGCGTACTCAAGCGCTTTTTCATAAAGCACCTTTGTTTGATCCGGATTAACTTGGTAGAAAGAGCGCGGTGAAATCGCGAACTTGACTTCTCCAATGCTGTCCGTAATTGTGCTTTTACCCCAAAGCGTAACGGAACGGTCACCTAAAATGACGTTTGTACGTTTTGTATTAATGTTTTGGACAATGCTCGCTACGTTCGGAATCGCCTTCACGATATCTTTTACAATCTCTTCACTATTCGGCAGCTGTCTGGTACGTGTGACAAGGACAATCATAATCTCGCCTGTTTGCTTCGCCCAGCGCACCATAATGTGGCGTAGAACCCCGCGGTGCTCCTGCTCATTATATGGAGAAATCCCGTTCTCCTTGCAGATGTCACGAATCTTTAAAACAACGGAATCATCCATTGAAAGCTCAACGCCGCAGTTTTCCATATCGACAATTTCATGGCTGCGCTTTTTGTAGTAGCCGGCAACAAATTTACCGTTTTGCTCGCCCACCGGTACTTGCACCTTATTGCGGTAGCTCCATGGATTGTCCATGCCAAGTACCGGGTGCACTGTAACTTCCTTTAAGCCGCCAAGACGCTCTATAGCATCACGTACTTGCTTTTCTTTCGCGCGCAACTGGCCTTCATAGCTTAAGTGCAGAAGCTGTGCGCCGCCGCATTCTTTATGAAGTTGGCACGGATTTTCAACACGGTCCGGGCTTGGCTCGATAATTTCTTCTAAACGACCGAATCCGTAACCTTTATTCACTTTAATTACTTTTACTTTCGCCTTTTCCCCAGGCAAAGCGTTAGGAATGAACAACGGATAACCATCGACCTTAGCCACTCCCGAACCGTCTTGTGTTAAATCTTCCACATCAACCGTTACTACATCATTTTTAGAGACGGGTGCTTGCTTTTTCATGTATACTGTTTCCTCATTTCTATAGACAATCTTCTTTAAGATTTAGTTTTCTAAAATAAACATCTTCAAGTATAGCATAAAGCTACAATAAAGCTTCCATTCGTATTATAGACTGTTTTCTTGCTTTAAACAAAAAAATCCCCTGCAACGAATTTTGATAACTCATTTCAAGGGATTTCAGTCTATTTCATTACATAAGCGGATGGATTATTTACTAATAAAAAGCGGATGGTTACATGATTAAAACGTTCAGGCTGATCGATATTGCATACATGGCCGGCGTCCTCTATACATTCAAGCGTCACATCACATTTCGACCTAATAACGACATCCTCTACTGTTTCCAAAAACAAATAGTCTTCTTTCCCCATCACAAAAAGTGTGGGGATACCGTAAAAGTTTCTCTGTAACTTGCGCAGAAATGGATTGATGTTATTGGTAAGTGAAAACCATCTTATGAATTCTTTTTGGCACATTTTTTTAGCTAATTGTACAAACGTGTTGCGTGCCTCTTTATGATTGTTTCTCGGCATAATGATCCATGCAAATAATCGATATATCCACATATATGGAACAATATATTTCCCTAAATTTCCTACAGATAAATAAAATTTTGTCCGCAAGTCCAAACCTGTTACTGCTCCGCCGAGAATCATAGAGCTGACTCGGTCAGGATATCGCTTTGCAAGGGTTTGAATGACAATGGTACCTAATGAAATACCGATAAAATGTGTTTTTTCAATTTGTTCATGATTGATCACATCGATAATTTCATCGGCAATATCGCTGAAAGTATCTCCTTTTTTCCAAGTGATTTGATTAGATTTGCCATGACCTCTTAAATCAATCAAAAGAACATTGAAATGCTTTTTATACTCCCTTAGTTGTTTGTACCAAATAGCTGAGCTTGATCCGGCACCATGAATTAATGTTACCCAGGCCGTCTGTTTATCGATCACGTATGTACGATAATGTAGCAACGCTTTTCTTCCCCCTTTGGGTCTTTGCCTTGCTTGATAGTTTCTGGAGTAACAATACTCCTAAATCAATTTCTGATTCTGAATACCCCTTATAATATAAAGCGTTTTTAAAACTAGCCAAAAAGGAAAAATCCAACTGATGTTAAGATTCTCCCTCCTCGTTTTTATTCAATTTCTGTTTCTTTTTCTGGCAACGCATCCGGTTTAAAATCTTCTGGAACAAAAACATCGAAATGGCGGTACATATTCACGAATTCCGCCGGAGCCAATCCTCCGTATTCACCGTCTAAATTCAACATCATTTTATCCTTCGATTTCACCTTAATTCGATTTGCTTTTGCATAAATAACATTTGGATCATTTGTATGCTCGCCTCGAAGTGTAAGCGAAACAATTCGGATAAAATCAGCCAAATTGGTTTTCTTCAAAATCAGCAAGGTAAACATGCCGTCATTTAAAGAAGCATCAGGAGCCAGACGCTCAAATCCGCCGACCGAATTCGTATTGGCTACAAGAAACAGCATGATTTCCCCTTCAAACAGCTTACCGTCATACTCGATCGACACTTCTGATGCTTTGATTGATGGAAGCATCTCAATACCTTTTAAATAGTATGCGAGTTGTCCAAGCATCGTCTTTAGCTTGCTTGGCACTTCGTAAGTCAATTCTGTAAGTCGGCCGCCTCCAGCGATATTAATAAAATATTTATCGTTCATTTTTCCGATATCAATCGGCATCGTATGTCCTTTTACAATAATATCAATCGCTTTTTCAACATTGCGGCTAACATGTATGGCTCTAGCAAAATCATTGGTTGTCCCAGTCGGAATAATGCCCAGTTTCGGACGAACCTCTGCATCAGCAAGACCATTAATTACTTCATATATCGTACCGTCTCCTCCGGCAGCTATGACAACATCATATTTTCTTTCAATCGCAATGCGCGCTGCTTCTGTTGCATCGCCTTCACCGGTCGTTGCATGGCAAGAAGCCTCATAGCCCGCTGCTTCCAGCTTTGCCAAAATATCCGGCAAATGCTTGCGTATGACTTCACGGCCGGATGTCGGATTATAAATTAACCTTGCCCTTTTCATTATCATCATCCTATAATCATATTTCATTTATTATTGAGAGTTGACTATATAGCACTGTTTTAAAAATTGCTACTTTTTTTCTGTTACTCTATAGTATCACTATTCTATTATTCGTTCATTGATTAAATTGTACCATTGCAGTGTCTTCTGTTCATCCTTTGAGTTCAGGATGAGAAAACCTTCATCTGTATTTAATAAGATGTAAGGTGCATCTTCTATATAAACATACATACGTCCTTTTCCGAGCTCTTCCGAGGAAAATGCCCCAAAGCACGAGTAGATGTTCCGAAACCATTCGTCCGTCTCATATTATCAGGCAGGCGTTCAATCACCTCCGCAGATTGGATATTCTCCCACTTTAGCTCATAGCTGTACATGCCGCTGAAAGAAATTGTTTTCTCATCAATTGTCACTGCAGTCGGACGCATTCCCGCGAAAAACAGCCCTCCAACAAAGACCAATATAATACCAGTCAGACTGATAGAGAAAATATAATTTCGCTTCCTTTTCTTCTTCGGAGCTAGTATTATATCCGGAAACCAAATCGTACATCTTTTTATTATGCACCAAATAGGCTAGCCCACACAAAATAATTCCGATTATTCCCCAAATCACGATCAACTTCATATTACCTCCTCTTTTTCTCCGTTACTCTTATAATGTATACGCATAAATAGTATAGAAGGTTTCTTAAGATTAGGTCTGAAATTATTTAATTAAAATTTTATTTTGAATTATTTAAATTATAGTGATATAATAAAAACACGGGCTGTTAGCTTAGTTGGTAGAGCAACTGACTCTTAATCAGTAGGTCGAGGGTTCGAGCCCCTCACAGCCCATC
>JBJFHH010000155.1:6427-10840 GCA_051893475.1 Bacillus sp. (in: firmicutes)
AGAGCAACTGACTCTTAATCAGTAGGTCGAGGGTTCGAGCCCCTCACAGCCCATCCGATAAACCGTCACCGGTCCTTTTTCATACTTCTTGATAGCGTTTCAATGGAAAAGGGGCAACTCCGAAGAAAACTTTATTCCCTTACAAAAAAGGCGCCATTTTAATAATGGTCGCCTTTTTATTTATCCATTTATCGTTTCTGAATTTCCTGCAATAATAATTTGTTGACTAATTGCGGGTTTGCTTGTCCTTTTGTCGCTTTCATAATCTGACCGACAAGGAATCCTGTTGCTTTTTGTTTTCCAGCTTTAAAGTCCTCGATTGACTGCGGGTTGTTATCTAGCGCTTCAGCAATGACTTTCAACAGCGCTCCTTCATCAGAAATTTGCACTAATCCTTTTGCTTTCACGATTTCTTCTGCCTCTCCGCCGTTTTCAACCAATTCTTTAAATACCGTTTTCGCGATTTTTGATGAAATCGTACCGTTCTCGATCAGTTGAATCATTCCTGCTAATGATTGCGGTGTTAAAGCGACATCAGCCAGTTCCTTGTTTTCCGCATTTAAGTAGGCTAGCAGCTCGCCCATAATCCAGTTCGATGCTTGCTTCGCTTCTGCACCTGCTGCAACAGTCGCTTCAAAGAAATCAGCCGTTTCCTTCGCTACTGTCAGGATTGCTGCATCATAAGCCGGTAAACCTAATTGCTCGACATAACGTTTTTGACGGGCATCCGGAAGTTCCGGAATTTCAGCGCGAATGCGATTCTTCCATTCATCATCAATGTAAAGCTCAACTAAATCCGGCTCCGGGAAGTAACGATAATCATCCGAACCTTCCTTAACTCGCATTAAGATTGTTTTTCCTGAAGCTTCATCAAAGCGTCGTGTTTCCTGCTCAATTTTACCGCCGGCAGAGACGACAGCAATTTGACGGCGCTCTTCAAATTCAAGACCTTTACGGACAAAGCTGAAAGAGTTCAAGTTTTTAAGCTCTGTTTTTGTGCCGAATTCCTCCTGGCCGTATGGACGGATCGAAATGTTCGCATCACAGCGAAGCGATCCCTCTTCCATTTTACAGTCGGAAACTTCGGTAAACTGAATGATTGATTTCAACTTTTCCAAATATGCATAAGCCTCTTCAGGCGTGCGAATATCCGGCTCTGACACAATCTCGATTAATGGCGTTCCTTGACGGTTATAATCACATAAAGAATAACCGAATTCATGCGTCAGTTTACCTGCATCCTCTTCTAAATGCAGACGTGTAATGCCAATACGTTTCTTCTCGCCGTTCACTTCAATATCGATATAACCGTTCTCGCCAATTGGCTGGTCAAATTGAGAAATTTGGTATGCCTTCGGATTGTCCGGGTAAAAGTAGTTCTTACGGTCAAATTTCGTATGTGTCGCCACTTCACAATTCAATGCCATTGCTGCTTTCATCGCATACTCGACTGCTTTTTTATTCACAACAGGCAATACGCCCGGGTATCCTAAATCAATGACAGACGTGTTGGAATTCGGCTCAGCGCCGAAATGGTTTGGACTTGATGAAAAGATTTTTGACTCTGTTTTTAACTCAACGTGTACTTCTAAACCTATTACCGTTTCAAATTGCATTTTCCTCACCCCTTACAGTTGCGGTTTTTTTGTATGATGATTTGTTGCTTGCTCAAATGCATGCGCAACACGATAAACTGTGCTCTCGTCAAAATGCTTGCCGATAATTTGCAGACCAAGCGGCAATCCTTGCTCTGATAGTCCGCATGGAACCGATATTCCCGGAACACCTGCCAAATTCACAGGGATTGTTAAAATATCATTTGCATACATTGTCATTGGATCTTTTATGTTCTGGCCGATTTTAAATGCCGGTGTTGGCGTTGTTGGTCCAACGATGACGTCATAGTCTTCAAAAACATCTTCAAAATCCTTTTTGATTAATGTACGGACTTGCTGCGCTTTTTTATAATATGCATCATAATAGCCGGAGCTCAGTGCAAATGTACCAAGCATAATACGGCGTTTTACCTCTGTACCGAAACCTTCAGCGCGTGTGTTTTTATACATATCCAACAGCGTTTCGCCATTTGGTGAGCGGTAGCCGTAACGAACACCGTCAAAACGAGCCAAGTTAGCTGATGCTTCAGAAGACGAAAGCAAGTAGTACGTTGCCAGTGCATACTTCGAATGCGGCAATGATACTTCCTCCCAAGTCGCACCTAAAGATTCAAGCACTTTTAATGCTTCAAGGACAGAATTTTTCACTTCCTCAGAAACACCTTCTCCTAAATATTCCTTAGGAACTGCAATACGAAGGCCTTTCACATCGCCCGTTAATGCAGCCGTGAACTTTGGCACTTCTACATGAGCAGAAGTCCCGTCAAGCGGATCTATTCCTGATATGGCCTCCAATAAGAAGGCATTATCCTCAACTGTATTTGTAATCGGACCAATTTGATCAAGCGATGATGCGAAAGCAACTAGACCGAAACGCGATACACGACCATAAGTAGGTTTTAATCCTACCACTCCGCAATAAGCCGCCGGCTGACGAATCGAACCGCCAGTATCTGACCCAAGTGAGAACAATACTTCGCCCGCCGCTACTGCCGCAGCTGATCCGCCTGAAGATCCGCCCGGAACATACTCAATATTCCAAGGATTCCGAACATTCTTATAAGCTGAGTTTTCATTAGATGAACCCATTGCAAACTCATCCATATTTAATTTGCCGATTGTTACCGTTCCTGCCTGACGAAGTTTTTCCACTACAGTAGCATCATAAATTGGATCGAAGTTTTCTAAAATCTTGCTTGCGCATGTTGTTCGCAAATTTTTCGTTACAATATTATCTTTAATACCGATTGGCATTCCGAATAATAGACCAGAAGCTTCACCTTTCGCCAGCTTTTCGTCCAATTGTGCCGCTTGCGCTCGTGCGCCTTCTTCATTTAATGTCAAAAATGCGGAAACCGTGCTATCCACTTCTGCAATCCGTTTAAATGAAGCATCTATTAAATCTGTTACTTTTAACTCTTTTTTATCAAAAAGTGTTTGCAGTTCTCGCAAACTACTAGTGAACAAGTCCATTCTTATCCCCCTCAATCCATAATAGACGGTACTCGAATGTAACCATCTTGTTGGTCTGGCGCATTTTTAACTACTTCCTCAACTGGAAGGCCTTCTGCCGCAACATCCTCGCGAAGAACATTCACCATCTTCAATACATGCGATGTCGGCTTGACATTTGTTGTATCTAATTCATTTAATTGTTCAGCAAAAGTAATAATAGCATCAAGTTCTTTTCTCATTTGCTCCGCTTCTTCTTCAGTTACAGCCAAACGTGCAAGATGCGCTACATGTTTTACTTCTTCTATTGAAATACGTGACATAATTGTTCACCTCCAGATATTCTATGGACAAACTAAGCAAATGCCTAGTTTCATTTCACTATTTTCAATATATCAAAAATCATACTATTTATATTATCAGACTTTCGCACACTAAAGCAATAATGACAAATCATATTTCTCTACACTATACACGAATTTTCATACATAGACAAAACAGCAAGAAACACACTTAACAGAAGCATGTTTCTTGCTGTTTCAATTTATCAGAAATCTACTGATATATATGAACGATCGGCTCTGTCGCATTCGCTTCGCGGACAATCAATGATTCTTCTCCGTAGACAGATGACACCGTTACTTCTACAGCAATATATTCAGGGAAATGCTCCATAACCAGTCCTGTCACATATTGTGTAAACCCGATTGCCTCCGTTTTGCCGTAAAATTGAATCGGAATTTCAATTTTCAATTCTTGAAGCTGATCATCGATATAGAAACCGCGTCCTATGACTCCATTGAAATTCGGGAAATAATCTTCTACATCCTGCTTAAAGTTCAGGAAGCTTGTATTATCATCGCGGTATGCTTCCTTCGCTTCTTCTGAAGGGAACAGCATGTACTCCTCATTTAAGTCTGTCCAGCTGGAGATAGAATCCTTCCCTTTACCGACATGCGTATAAGAAACAAAATTGCCTGGTACAACCGATGTATTCGACTCTTGTTCAAATAATGCGATTGTAATCGGAACTTCTCCAAGACCTTTCATACCTCTCAGCCTTTGCAAAACTTCATCCGCAATCTTCTTGCCTTCTTCCATCATATCTTTCTCGGAAATTTCCGTCTCATACGTTGCACCGTATGCTTCCTTTTGATAGTAATGGACAGAATTCAATGCAAGACCAATCACAACTCCACCTAAGCTGACCGTGTCATCAGACTTCTTCACCATATAGTTATGCTCTAAAATATGAGCCAAATATAATGGATTTTCCTGATTTCTCTTATCGATATCGCCTGTACCCGGATCGACCGGATTCAAGCCGAGGTTATCTTCCGCTTTT
>JBJFHH010000156.1:0-2587 GCA_051893475.1 Bacillus sp. (in: firmicutes)
TATGAATGGGCACGATCAACATCTAGTAAGAATAATGGATTTTAACAATATTCATCAACATTCCATTTACGTGAAAGTATTCGTATATGATGCGGAAACGGGAAAAGAATACAACGAGGAAGTTCGCTTTTTGAGCGGCATGTTATACGGAGATATAGTTCACCAAGAAAGATCGCCTTTATCACCGGATTGCAGAAATTACGTTCAAGAGACTTTGTTGCGCAAATATGAGAACGGCGATTTTCTTTAATATGGTATATTAATGCCCGTTGGAATTTCTTTATTTCCAACGGGCATTAATTAGCTCACTTGTTGATCCGGAACCTCTTTTACTAAATCTTTACGGCGGTACACGCTAAGGAAGAGGCCGACGATGATGGAGTTTAGGATCGTTGGCATCAATCCGTAGCTGATGAACGGCAGGGACATTGAAATGAAAGGCAGCCATCCCAATGCCGTGGCGATATGGTAAAGGAATTGCAATGAAAAGAGAGTGACACCACCGATTATCAGCATTTGCCCGAATGAGTGATTTATTTTTTTGTAAGTTAAGAGCATGCGAGCTGCTATGAATGCTAGAACAATAACGAGCACACCTGCTAATAGCCAGCCATAATGATAGGTGAAATTGACGAATACAAAATCCGTGTGCGATTCAGGAATGAGTTCACCTTTAGCTGAATTGCCGAACCAGCCTGCGCTCAGCATTAATTCTTTGGAAAGCAGATAAAAGTAACCAGAGGTATCGCTATATTGTTCCGGATTGAAAAAGCCTGCCGTTCGCAGCACTATAGATGACCATCCGATAAAAACAGCTCCGCCTAATAATACAAAGAATGATAGAGTTGCCCCGATGATTTTTTTAAAGCTTAAGTTGCTCCACCAAATCATCACAAACACCATTGCTATGTAGATGAATGAAACAGACAATCCTGGCAGGCTTAAGAACATGAATAATGATATAGCAAAGTATAATCCAGTTTGCCAGAGTGATATTCGTTCGCTTTTGAAGAAGGCTGCCCAAAATAAATAGAACAATGGTAATGTCGCCGTACTTTCAATGGAAAGCGGGCCAATCCTCAAGTAGGGATATCCATTAATGTAAGTGACTGGTCCAATGTGAAGAAGCAACAAAATCAGTATTCCAAGTGAAAAGAAAATCCATTTATATTGCATGAGCTTTCTGTAATCAAAAAACATGAATCCGAATGTAACGAGCAAGCCTAATAGCACAATAATAGCTTTATTTCTCAAATACATATCTGCAACGGCTGAATCGAGAGTGAGCATCGGCAAAAAGCCCAATCCGACTGTAGCCAGTAAAACGGAAATCATAATCCAATCGACTTTTGGGCGATGAAGCTTGTTCATTTGCATCCCAAGCTTTGAAGGGTTGCCCATTTGTTCGATTGCTTTTTCTTCTGCCTCTTGTTCTGGCAGTCCATTTTTAATGAAATTTTGTTTGGCAGCTTTCAGATGATGGCTTAATTCAGCAGCCACATATTGCTTCGCTTCCTTTGATTTGATTTGCTCGGTTACTTTATTTAAATACGAGCGGCTTTTGTTATGCATATTGATTTCAACCCTCCAGTAATTCCTTAAAAATAGGCTGTTTCTTCAATTGTTTCTTTTCTGCTTTCTGAAGCATCTTTCGGCCTTTATCATTTAATTGATACAGTTTAGTTTCTGAATCAGCCCATCTGGAAATCAAGCATTGCTTCTGTTCCAGGCGATGAATAAATGTATATAAAAATCCTTCGTTATCCTCAAACTTTTTAATGCCCCGACTTCTTAATAGCTTCGCTAATTCAAATCCGTTTTTCTCCGTTACAAGCAGCTGCATGAGCGCTAAGAAAACATCGCCATCGCTAACTTGTTCGTTCCGTATTTTTTCTAAAATATTCTTTTGATGCTGTTCTGTGAAATGTAAGTCTTTAAAGGTTGTATTTTTTAAAGATTGTTTCAGTCCCTTTAAGCGATTATCCATTGCTTTGTTCCTCCAATCTCTCTTTCAATAATTCCTTCGCCTTTTTAAGTCTTGTTTTAATCGTATTTTCCTTCACTTCCAGCACGGCAGAAATTTCTTTAATGGCTAGTTCCTCGAAATAAAATAGATGAATGACTTCACGGTATTTAATTGGCAAACTCATGACTGCCTCGGCAAGTCGTTGGTCTTCATCCTTTTGAATGATTTCTTGCTCAACTTGCTCTTTCAAAGATGAACAAGAGGTCGATTCCTCCTCTGAAATCACGACATTTTTGTTATACCAGCTTTTTAAAAAGTCCTTGCAATGATTGATAGCAATTCTCCATAGCCACGTTTTGAACGTTGATTTTCCGGTGAAAGTATGGAGAGATTTATAGCATTTTATGAAAATATCTTGCGTTAAATCTTCAGCGAGGGTCTTGTTGTTCACATACGAATAGGCGAGCTGCAAGACGTCTTGACCATATCTTTTCATAGCCTCACTGATGATCGCTTCCGCATCTTCGGCTTCGATCCATTCGATTGTTAATTCATCCACATCTGTCGCTCCCTTCAAAACATTAGACGAGGCACCTCATATAAAAGTTTTTGAAATAAGGG
>JBJFHH010000157.1:0-39603 GCA_051893475.1 Bacillus sp. (in: firmicutes)
GCAATATCTTCACGCGCTTGACGTTTAGACGGAGAGATTTTCGCATTCACAAGCAAGTCTACTAATACTAGCTCTTCGTCAGCTGCCGGTACATAAGAAGGCACATCTTTGAAGCCTTGCTTAATATCGTCTGCGCTTAACTCTTTTACGTTTCCGCTGAATAAAGCTTGCGTAATATTAATCGCTTTGTCAAGCGCATCTTGTCCGTGTACAAGGCGAGTCATTTCTTCTGCTAATGCTTTTTGTGCTTTACGCAGATGAGGCTCTGTTTCAACAGAAGCTTCAAGCGCTTCAATTTCCTCTTTCGATAAGAACGTGAAGATCTTCAAGTACTTCACAACATCTTGGTCAGCTGTGTTAATCCAGAATTGGTAGAACTCATAAGGCGTTGTCTTTTCTGCGTCCAACCAAACAGCACCGCCTTCTGTTTTACCGAATTTTGTGCCGTCAGACTTTGTCACAAGAGGAATTGTTAAACCGAATGCTTTCGCACCTTCACCTTGTGTTTTGCGAATTAAATCTAATCCCGTTGTGATATTGCCCCACTGGTCGCTTCCGCCAAGTTGAATTTTACAGTTGAAGTTTTCATATAAGTGCTTAAAATCGATTGCTTGTAAAATTGTGTACGTAAACTCAGTGAAAGAAATACCTGTATCCAATCGTGAAGCAATTGTATCTTTTGCCAGCATGTAGTTAATACCGATATGTTTTCCGTAATCACGCAGGAAAGTGATCATATCAAGAGATCCGATCCAGTCATAGTTGTTCGTCATAACTGCTCCGTTTTCTCCATCAAAATCAAAAATGCGCTCTAACTGCTTTTGCAGACATTTTACGTTATGTTGAATTGCTTCAACTGATTGCAGTTGACGTTCTTGTGTTTTACCGCTTGGGTCTCCGATCATGCCAGTCGCTCCACCGACAAGAATAATCGGTTTATGGCCCGCTTTTTGGAAGCGGCGCAAAGTTAGGAACGGAAGCAAGTGACCGATATGCATGCTGTCTGCAGTAGGATCAACACCGCAGTATAAAGATGTTGCTTCTTTCTGTAATTGTTCTTTTAAACCTTCTTCATCTGTTTGTTGATAAATAATACCTCTCCATTGTAAATCTTGAAGTAAATCCATTGTAATTCCTCCTATTGTTTGAAAAATAGTGCTTTGTAAATGAACACAAAAAAGCCCCTTCAATAATGAAGGGACGAAATAATCGCGGTACCACCCAACTTGAGAACTATCATTAGTTCTCCGCTCACATAAATAACGGCTATAACCGTTTACTGCTACTGACTGTTTCACACAGCGTTCCCAGCAAATGCTCGAGGTAGTAATTCATGACATCTATATGTTCCGGTTTTCACCAACCACCGGCTCTCTAAGTACAGTGATAGATTCACTACTGACACCTGTCTTTGCAATTACTATTTAACTGACAGTTTTAAACTTGATGTACAGTATTCTATAATATCAAAATTGAAAAGTCAAACGCCTCTACATGTCTGAAGATTATAAAAAATAATAAAAATCCCTAATTATACCAATATATATATGGTATAATTAACTCTGAATTTCAGGGGGATGAGAAAATGAATAAAAATAAAATACTTACTGTTTTTCTTGATTTTTTCAAAAAAGCGGACAAGCCGCAAACGAGAAAATATTTCCGAATCAGCTACCATGTCATTTGGAATATCACTCTCTTATTCCTCATTTTCGGAGTCATCGGTACAGCTTTTGCCGGCGGGATTGGAGCGGGTTACTTCGCTTCACTGGTGAAGGATGAAGATGCGCGCTCAAAAGAATCATTGACGAAGGACATATATAACCTCGAAGAAACATCAGAATTATATTTTGCCGACAATGTCTATCTCGGTAAAATCAATACCGATCTTGAGCGTGAAATCGTACCGATAGAGGAGATGTCACAACATTTAATTAACGCTGTTATCGCAACAGAGGATGAAAACTTTTACGAACACAACGGTGTAGTGCCGAAAGCGATATTGCGCGCTTTATTCCAGGAAGTTGCCAATACTTCCGTCCAATCAGGAGGAAGCACTTTGACACAGCAGCTTGTTAAGCAGCAAGTGCTTACAAATGAGATCTCATTCGAACGAAAAGCAAAAGAAATATTATTAGCCCTGCGGATTGAAAAGTTTTTCCAAAAAGATGAGATTTTAGAAGCCTATTTAAATGTTTCACCGTTCGGCAGAAATTCTTCTGGACGCAATATAGCCGGTGTGCAAGCTGCTGCAGAAGGAATTTTTGGCGTTTCAGCTAAAGATTTGAATTTAGCCCAATCCTCCTTTATTGCCGGATTGCCAAAAAGCCCGTTCGGCTATTCGCCATTCACCAATGAGGGGGAAGTCAAGTCTAACCTTGAACCAGGGGTGAACAGACAGAAGATTGTACTATCAAGCATGCTGAATGCTGGTTTTATAACAGAAACCGAATATAGGGACGCCTTAGCCTACGACATCACAAAGGATTTTTCAGCCAAACAACCGCAAGCCTATACCCAGTACCCTTGGCTCACAACCGAGGCGGAATCACGAACCATCGAAATATTGACCCGTTACTTCACAGAAAAAGACGGCTATACCGATGAGGATTTAGAAAACAGCGAGGAGCTGTCCGAGCATTATCATACAGTGGCAAAGAAAGCGATGCGCCAAAACGGCTATAAAATCCACACAACCATCAATAAAGACATATATGATAAAATGAAGCAGGTTGCAAAAGATTTTAAGCATTATGGAAGTGATAAAGCTCAAGAACCTGTTGAATTAGGGGCCGTTCTTATTGAAAATGCAACCGGAAAAATTCTCAGCTTTGTCGGCGGAAGAGATTTTAACCGAGAACAAGCAAATCATGCCACCTATACTAAACGGCCGAACGGCTCCACAATGAAGCCGCTCCTCGTTTACGCGCCTGGAATTGAATTAGGAGCATTAGCACCGGGCACTTTAGTACTCGATGCTCCTATTAATGTTGGTGGTTATCGTCCAAAAAACTACGGGGGTTCCTATAAAGGTTTAATGACAGCAAGAGAAGCATTGATCCGTTCCAATAATATACCGGCAGTCAAGTTTTACATGGATATATTAAATCGCAACCCTGTCCAATATTTAGAGAAAATGGGCTTTACAAGCTTAACTGAGGTTGATTATCAAATTCCTTCTATGGCGCTCGGCTCTATGACAAATGGTGTAACGGTTGAAGAAAATGTCAATGCCTACGCTACACTTGCCAACAATGGACAATTTGTCGATGCGTATATGATTGAAAAAATCGAAACAAAGCAAGGAGAAATCATTTATCAGCATGAAAGTGAACCTGTAACTGTCTTTTCTCAGCAAACAGCTTATTTAACGATTGATATGATGCGTGACGTTTTGACAAGGGGAACGGCTACAGCCGCCCGGAACCGATTGAATTTCAGCTCGGATTTTGCCGGCAAAACCGGTACAGGCCAAGATTATAAAGATGCGTGGTTTGTCGCTTCAAATCCTTCAATTACATTCGGTGTATGGAACGGCTATGATACGCCAAAATCTTTAAATTATCCATACAACGGTTTAAGCTACAGCCAACGGAATCAGTACTTATGGGCAGATCTGCTGAATGCCGCTTATTCTGTCAAACCGGATTTAATCGGGACAAAAAAACGGTTTGCAATGCCGGGCGGAATTATCCGGACATCTTATTGTTCATTGCTTAAACTATCAAGCGACGTCTGCAGTACAGCTGGCATTAATACAACAGACTTGTTCCCGTCCAATTATGCTGTATCGCTTTCTGGAAAAGCAACCAGTTCAGCCAACTTTGTAACGATTGGAGACTCGAAGTATTTAGCGCTGCCGACCACTCCGGCAGAATTTGTAAATACCGGCTCAGTCCTTTCTGAAAATTTCTTAAAGCTGATAGCGGGAAAATATGTATCGACATCCGGTCTTTCCGGTACTTTCAAAGGCGTCGGAAATGCCAGCAAAATGAATGAAAACGGAGCGGTCCCATATCCGTTGACCATTCAAGCGAACAATACTACAATCACTTGGAGCAAGCATGGAGATTCGGACATCATTGGATATCGTGTCTACAAAAATGGTCAAAAAGTATCGACCATCCGCAATGCGAGCGGTTCGTTCTCATATGTGGGCGATATAGGCGACTATACGGTCAAAGCCGTCGACATAGCCGGCAAAGAGTCCGCTGCTTCCAATGTCATAACACTAGGACCAACGGCACCGCCAGAGCCTGAAGAAAGCACGCCACCGGAAGAAACCAAACCTGAAGAAGGGCATACACCTCCTTCTAATAATAATGGAGACGGAGATAGCGGTAATAACGGCAGTGAAGGCAACAATGGTGAAAATAACAGCAGCGAAAACAGTGAAAATACGCAATAGCGCCAAATATACTGAAAGAAGGACCTCTTAGCAATCAGAGGTCCTTCTTATATATTGTTCTATTCTTCCATCGTCGATAAATCTCCAGTCGGCAAATCGAGCTCCCACGCCTTCAAAACCCTGCGCATAATCTTCCCGCTTCTTGTTTTCGGCAGTTTATCCTTAAATGAAATTTCTCTTGGCGCCGCATGAGCCGCCAAACCTGTTTTCACAAATTGACGGATTTCTTCCTTCAGCTCCTCAGTTGCTTCATAGCCATCACGTAAAGCGATAAACGCTTTAATGATTTCACCGCGCACCGGATCCGGCTTGCCGATAACGCCCGCTTCCGCGACAGCCGGATGTTCAACCAACTTGCTTTCCACCTCGAATGGACCAACCCGTTCTCCTGCAGTCATAATGACATCGTCGATTCGGCCTTGGAACCAAAAATAGCCGTCTTCATCCATATAAGCTGAGTCGCCTGAAACATACCAGTCATTCGGCATGAAATAGGATTCATATTTTTCATTGTTATTCCATATTTGCTTCATCATAGAGGGCCAGCCCTTTTTAATCGCTAAATTCCCCATTCTGTTAGGAGGCAGTTCATTTCCTCTGTCATCAACAATGGCGGCTTGAACGCCTGGAATCGGTTTGCCCATCGAACCCGGCTTAATATTCATGCACGGATAATTACAAATCAATTGAGATCCTGTTTCCGTCATCCACCATGTATCATGAATACGGAGATTGAAAACTTTCATTCCCCAGCGGATTACTTCCGGATTTAACGGCTCGCCTACACTGAGAAGATGGCGCAAGGAACTTAAATCGTATTTCTTCACTACCGCATCTCCGGCACCCATCAGCATTCTGAACGATGTTGGCGCACTATACCAGACCGTGACACCATAACTTTCAATTGCCTCATACCAAACATCCGGGTTAAAGCGTCCTCCCACAACCACATTGGATGTTCCGTGCAGCCAAGGTCCAAAAATGCCGTAAGCTGTGCCAGTCACCCAACCGGGATCGGCTGTGCACCAATAAACATCATCTTCTTTTAAATCTAACACCCACTTCGCTGTCTGGTATTGCTGAATCATGGCATTATGTACATGCAATACGCCTTTCGGTTTGCCTGTTGAACCTGATGTATAGTGAAGCATCATGCCATCCTCAAGATCGACCCATTCCACATTCAGCTGCTTGCTTGCTGCCAGAAAATATGGATTAAAATCAATGATTTTTCCTTCTTCCGCAACTTCTTCACCAATCACGAATATTTTTTCCAGTGCCGGCAGTTCATCCACCGGAATGCGGGAAACTAACTCGGGAGTTGTTACAATCACTTTTGCTTCACTGTCCGCCAAGCGATCCTTTACCGCTCCTTCCATAAACGCCTCGAATAATGGACCGACAATCGCTCCTAACTTAATCGCTCCTAAAATCACAAAATAAATTTCCGGTGAACGCGGCATAAAAACAAACACTCTGTCCCCTTTTATAACGCCACCCTTCTCCTTTAACACATTTCCTGCTTTATTTGAGTTTTCCATCATTTCCTTGAATGTATATTTTTCATTTCGATTGGCATTTCTGTAATATAGGGCCACTTTATTTTTCTTATTTCCTAAAGCATGACGATCAACAGCTTCAAATGCAATATTAACTTTACCTGATTCCGACCAAGAGAAATTTTTCTCCGCTTCTTTCCAATTAAAATGTTTCCGCGTTTCATCATAATCTTTCAAGTTAAAATCCCCGCTCACAACTGATAGCGCTTTCACCTCAATCATCTCCCTCTTACTAGAAATATATTAAATTATAACCTTAAATGTAAAATTTGACAATTTTATAAATTATTACAAATATCGACTTTAATAATCATCTGTCAGCGCTTACAATTCGTTGTAACTCATGGTAAACTATGTATACTATTCTTTCAAATCAGCAATGAATATAGATACGTTTAATAGGCGGTGAAAATTTGGAACATATAAAAACATATTATAAAAAAGAACTGACCACTCCTTTAGGCCTCGTTATCATTGAAGGGCCCGTTCTTCCTGAAAATCTCGAAAAATATCAATTTGACGAAGGTCTTGTCGCCTTTCGTCCTCCTGCTCAGCAAAAAAAAGCCGTTGTCGAAATTTCCAAATTGCCGGAGGGAAGAATCATCATTGCCAGAGTAGACGATACGATAGTCGGCTACGCAACTTTTCTGTATCCCGACCCGCTGGAACGCTGGTCGGAAGGAAATATGGAAGATTTAATCGAGCTCGGTGCGATTGAAGTAATTGCTAAATATCGCGGCTGCGGTATCGGTAAAGCACTTTTAACTGTTTCTATGATGGATGATGCGATGAACGATTATATTGTCATCACGACTGAATATTATTGGCATTGGGATTTAAAAGGAACCGGCCTGAATGTATGGGAGTACCGAAAAGTGATGGAAAAAATGATGAGCGCCGGCGGATTGGAATACTTTGCGACCGATGATCCCGAAATCTCTTCTCATCCCGCTAATTGTTTAATGGCTCGCATCGGCTCGCGAATAGGAATAGAATCCATCGAAAAATTTGATCAACTGCGATTTATGAACCGTTATATGTATTAATTAACTATTATTATTTCTTACATCTATGACCGACTTCATTCACTATTATAGAAGCTAATGAAAAGGGGTATCTTTATGATCGCTGAAGAAATCATGAGTAAAGATGTAATTACTTTAAATAGTACGGATACAATTCAAACAGCTATGAAGGTCATGAGAGAAAATAAAATCAGGCATATTCCGATTGTCGATGATCAAAAGCGCTTAATAGGTCTTGTAACGACACAGAGCATCCGCAATGCTGCACCTTCGATCTTTTATGCAAATGAACATACAGATGTATTACATAAACCAGTAAGCACTATTATGAAAACAAACGTCATTACAGGACATCCTTTAGATTTCGTTGAGGATATCGCGATGCTTTTTTATGAAAATAAAATCGGATGCCTGCCGATATTAAACGGTCAAATATTAGTAGGCATCATTTCCGAGTCCGATTTACTCCATACATTTGTAAAATTTACAGGCGCCGATCAGCCCGGTTCCCATATTGAAATAAAAGCCACCAACAAAACAGGCATTTTACATGAGCTGACAGCTATTTTCAAAGATAAAAACCTGAATATTTCCAGCATTTTAATGCGCCCTGACCCGACGGATGATAAGCATGTCATCATCGTCATCCGAGTAAAAACAATGAATCCTCTGAACATTGTATCCGCTTTGCAGACTTCCGGCTTCACTGTTCTTTGGCCGAAAGCTCCGGAGTTTTCATCATGAATAAAGCCGAATTCGTTTATTCAGAGGAACTGTTAAAATACCGATTCAGTCAGGAGCATCCTTTTAATCAATATCGCTTAAAAATCACCTTAGACCTGCTTCAAAAATCGAATTTAATCGAGGAACATCACATCATCCCCCCAAGAATAGCAACTGATGAAGAATTGCAATTAGTACATGACCCTAATTATGTTCAGGCAGTCAGATTAGCCGGACAAGGACTACTGAGTAACGAACAAGCTGAAAATTACGGATTAGGAACAGAAGATACGCCTATGTTTCCAGGCATGCATGAAGCAAGCGCACTACTCGTAGGAGGCACTTTGACAGCGGTCGATCAAGTAATGACCGGACAAACACAGCATGCCCTACATATCGGTGGCGGATTGCATCACGGTTTCAGAGGGAAAGCATCCGGTTTTTGTATATACAATGACAGCTCCGTTGCCATTAAATACATACAAGAAAAATATAAAGCCAAGGTTTTATATGTAGATACAGATGCTCACCATGGCGACGGCGTTCAATGGTCTTTTTACGATGACGACCAAGTATGCACTTTTTCTATTCATGAAACAGGGCGCTATTTGTTTCCTGGAACAGGAAATACAAACGAACGCGGTCAAGGAAAAGGATACGGCTATTCCTTCAACATTCCGGTCGATGCCTTTACAGAAGACGAATCATGGCTATATGCTTACGAAACATCTCTCAGGGAAGTCACTGAATTTTTCAAGCCCGATGTCATCTTGACACAAAACGGCGCTGACTCGCATTACTTTGATCCGCTGACTCATCTATCTGCAACGATGAAAATTTATGAAAAAATACCGAAGTTGGCACATGAGCTGGCGCACCAATACTGCAATGGAAAATGGATTGCAGTGGGAGGCGGAGGCTATGATATATGGAGAGTTGTCCCTCGCGCCTGGTCAAGGGTTTGGATGGAAATGACTGATGCATCCCATATAAACGGACCGCTTCCACTCGAATGGCTGGAAAGGTGGCAAAAAGAAGCGCCGGTCACTTTACCGACAACATGGGAAGATCCTGACGGTTTATATTCACCGATACCAAGAAAAGCAGAAATCACAGAAAAGAATTTTCAAGTGGTAGAAAAAGCACTTTACCAAATCCGCACGAATAAAAAAATCGAAAAATAGAAAAGGTTTCCTGCAGACGATTGACAATCGCCAGCAAGAAACCTTTTCTCTTATTTGGTAGAATTACGTTCTTCAATACGGTGAGGAAGAACAACTGCTCGTTCCTGCACTTCTTCTTTATTCATAAGCTTTGTCAGAAGACGCATCGCAACAGCACCTATATCATATAAAGGCTGAACAACCGTCGTCACTTGAGGACGAACCATTAACGTCAGCTTTGTATTATCAAAGCTGATTACTTCGAAGTCATTTGGCACTTTGAAACCTTTGTCCTGGATGGCGTTCACAACACCTACTGCCATTTCATCTGCCCCTACAAGCACAGCTGTCGGCTTTTCATTTAATTCAATCAGACGATTCACCGCTTCAATTCCAGAATCGTATGAAAAGTCACCTTCAACAACATACTCTTCATTGAAAGGAATGTTCTTTTCATCCAGCGCCTTTTTATAGCCAGCCAATTTCTTCTGACTGATTGATTCTTCACGATTGCCAATCACAAGCGCAACTTTAGTATGACCGTTGGATAAAAAGAAATTCACGCTGTCATACGCTGCTTGCTCATAATCAATATTAACAGAAGGCATCTCACCCGAATCTTCAATAGAGCCGGCAAGTACTATCGGCACAGGCGACTTTTTGAATTCAACAAGATGATCTTCCGTAATATTGGAGCCCATGAAAATAAGCCCATCCACTTGTTTTCCAAGCATTGTATTCAACAAATGCAATTCTTTCTCCGTATTTTCATCCGAGTTGCTCAAGATAATATTATATTTATACATCGTTGCGATATCTTCAATTCCTCGCGCTAATTCAGCATAAAAGATATTTGAAATATCCGGTATAATTAAACCGACAGTTGTCGTTTTTTTGCTTGCTAAACCTCTCGCAACCGCATTCGGGCGATAGCCTAAACGGTCAATGACGTCCATAACCTTCTTTCTTGTGACAGGCTTAACATTCGGGTTCCCATTCACTACGCGCGAAACCGTTGCCATTGAAACATTTGCCTCTCTTGCTACATCATAAATGGTAATATTATTCATTCAATAGGCACTCCTTTACAAAATATTCATCCGTAAATCTGTTTTATTAAATCAAACATATATATCAAATTTTATAGATTTTTCAACTTCGCTTACTATCTGTATTACTATACTTCCAGTAGTAATATATACATATTGTCAATAATATACTATTAATACTTTATATTACGATAAGGAACCGATAACTGCAATGCTGTTTTCACATTTTTTCTTTTTTTCAACCTATGTAATCGTTTGCTTTTATCTATATCTTTTCATCTATATACGGTTATTGACAATTACTTGACTCTTCTCATTTTAATAATGCTGAAATTTCCGTTCCAATTAGAGTGAACAAACGTAGAAAGAAAAGCTAAAAAAGAAAGGAAGCTACCTTTCTCACACGCAAAAAAGGTAGCTTCTTCCATCATTAACTTTACTTAAACTGATTTCTTTTCTGCTTCTGTGTCTGTATCTTTATTGTATTCATGCTCCCAGAAGTCTGCATTTTTAATACCCAGAGCTTTCGGATCGAACACCGGATCCAGCCCTTGTTTCCTTTGTCTTTCATAATCCTTTAGAGTGATCAATGCCGGCTTCACTAGTATCAGAATCGCAATAACGTTTAGCCAAACCATGATCCCGAGACCGACATCACCTAAAGCCCAAGCTAAATCCGCTGTTTGTACTGCGCCATACATCGTGGTTACTAAGATAACCAGCTTCAATAAAGTCATGGCTATGTTGCTATTACGTTTGCCGAACAAGTAAGCAACATTCGTTTCAGCGATATAGTAATAAGCCATAATTGTAGTGAAAGCAAAGAAGAATAGAGCTATGGCAACGAATGCCGAACCAAAGCCAGGGAAAATTGTATCAATTGCTTCCTGAGTATATGCCGGACCATGCTCAACACCGCTGACATTCTCAACGACATAAGATGAACCTTCCAAAGTACCGTCATATTCCTCATAAGTGTTATACATGCCTGTGAACAGAATCATAAACGCCGTTGCAGAACATACAAGAAGCGTATCAATGTAGACGGAAGCCGCTTGTACTAATCCTTGCTTGGCGGGGTGAGAAACTTCCGCCGCAGCTGCCGGGTGAGCGCCTGTACCTTGTCCGGCTTCATTGGAATAAATACCTCGTTTTACTCCCCAAGCAATCGCCATACCGACAATACCGCCAAAAGCAGAATCCATTGCAAAAGCACTGCGGACAATCAGACTGAAGACAGCCGGAACTTCCGTAATATTAATAATAACGACAATAAGAGATAAAAGAATATAAGCCACAGCCATAAAAGGAACAATTACTTGAGCTGCTGTCGCAATACGCTTTACACCGCCGAAAATAATCACTGCCAATAGAACGATAATGACTAGGCCTGTAACCCATGAAGGAATGTTAAATGCATTATCTACGGCAGTTGCAATCGAATTAGATTGTACTCCCGGCATAAGAATCGCCATTGCTACAAGTGCAGCAAATGCAAATAGATAAGCAAACCATTTAACTCCCATACCTTTTTCAATATAAAAAGCCGGTCCGCCTCGATATTGTCCGTTTTGTTTCACCTTATAAATTTGCGCCAATGTAGATTCGATGAAGGCACTCGCCGATCCGATAAAGGCGATAGTCCACATCCAAAATACAGCTCCCGGACCGCCTAATGCGATAGCAGTCGCTACCCCTGCAATATTACCCGTACCGACACGACCTGCAAGAGCAATCGATAATGCTTGGAATGATGATACCCCTGCATCAGAACTTTTACCTTTGAACATTTGCACAAACATATCTTTAATATGTCTAACCTGTACAAAACGTGTCAAAATTGAAAAAAGCAAACCTACTCCAAGTATTGTATAAATAAAATAATCATGCCATAAAATATCATTTAAGAACCCAACAAAATCCTCCATCAAACTCCTCCTTCATTTCTCAAATCCAGCTTTCTCCCATCCCAGTACAAATGTTGGAAATTGACGTTTAACACCACCTTTTAATCGACTTTTAACGAACAAGATTTTCTGGGTGTTTAATTCTTTTTGAATTTTTAAAATATTAAAATATTGTATTCACTATTATACATTCTTTCATAAAAATGTATATATACCCTTTTTAAAAATTTTTCTGTTTTTTGATTTCCAATCAAACAATCATTATAAAGCGTTTCTTATAAAGCGTTTCCATTTTCTCTTCTGTCTTCTTGACAAAATAAAAGACAAAAAAAAGAGGAGTTTCAAAATATAATCATTTTAGAAACCCCTCTTTTATTATTCAAATATAAAGACTGATTAAAATTATAATAAAGTAGCTGCTTTTAGCTGACTTTGAATTCCTGCCATAAATTGTTCGAACTCTGCAAAATCCATTTGCTGTGCCGCATCTGAAAGGGCAACGCTTGGATCTGGGTGAACCTCTGCCATAATTCCGTCTGCACCAATGGCAAGCGCTGCTTTAGCTGCAGGCAATAATAAATCTTTACGTCCTGTTGAATGCGTCACATCTACCATTACCGGCAAGTGAGTTTCCTGTTTAAGAATCGGTACAGCTGTAATATCTAATGTGTTTCTTGTCGCTTTTTCGTACGTACGAATTCCACGCTCACATAAAATGATATTGCTGTTTCCTTTAGACATAATATACTCGGCAGCATGGATGAACTCATCAATTGTTGCTGATAAACCTCTCTTTAACAATACTGGCTTATCAACCGAACCTGCCGCTTTTAATAATTCAAAATTCTGCATATTACGCGCACCGATTTGAATGACATCAATGTAGTCAATAGCTGTTTCAATATCCTGTGGATTCACGATTTCACTGATTACCGCAAGACCGTATTCATCTCCGACTTTTTTCAGAATTTGCAACCCTTCCAGTCCAAGTCCTTGGAAATCGTATGGTGATGTTCTAGGCTTATACGCGCCCCCGCGGATGAACTTAAGACCCTTCGATTGTAAAACTTGGGCAACTGCAGCCACTTGCTCATATGATTCAACTGCACATGGACCGAATACCATTGTCGGTGTGCCGTTCCCTACTTTTTGTCCCTTTACAGTTACGATTGTATCTTCAGGCTTTTTCTTTCTGGAAACAAGAAGTGCCTTTTTCTGATCATCCTTTTGCAAATTAAGGCTCACTTTAAAGATTTCTTTAAAAATATGTTTAATTGTTCCGTTATCCAACGGACCTTGGTTATTGTCTTCAATTAAATCTAGCATCGCTCGCTCACGAAGCGGATCGTACTTATTAACACCTTGTTTCTCTTTGACACGACCAATTTCTTGGACAACAGCTGCTCTCTCATTAATAAGCTGTAAAATTGAAAGATTGATATCATCCAACTTCTCACGCAACTCATTTAAATCTTTGTTACTCATAACTTCCCATTCCTTTCTTGTTCAATTGCCTTGTTTAATTAGAACTCATTATAATGCAAACGATTCTAATTGTCACGTAAATACTTTTGTAATTAAACGCTTTTAAGCGTTAAAGTGATTATTACACATTTATTAATATAATTATATAGTATTCACGTTTTATTTTGTAATTTTTCATACTATTTATAATTGACAGCAAATACAATGTATAATAAAGAGAAACTTTCATACGAACTAAAAGAAGGTGTGTTGATTGCAGGAGAAATTATTTGCCCTTGATATAGGTACCCGTTCTGTTGTAGGCATCATTCTGGAAAAGGAAAACAACCGCTATTGCGTAACGGATGTCACCTCCATTGAACATACAGAACGAGCCATGCTTGATGGTCAAATTCATGATGTATTAGCTGTATCCAAAGTGATAACAGAAATCAAAAGGCAACTGGAAGAACGGCACGGCGAACTTAAATATGTCAGCGTCGCAGCCGCCGGAAGAGCACTGAAAACAGAACGTTCATTAGTCACTGTCAATATTGAAGGCAAGCCGATGATGAATAAAGAAGATATACTGCATCTCGAACTAAGCGCCGTTCAAGAAGCACAGTCTTCCGTCGCCGAAAAATACGAAAACAATCAAAGCTTCGATTATTACTGCGTAGGCTATTCCGTATTATATTATCGATTAGACAATGTAGAAATCGGCAGCTTAATCGATCAAAACGGCAAGGAGGCATCCGTTGAGATTATTGCCACTTTCCTGCCGAAAGTCGTTGTCGAGTCCCTGATCTCAGCATTGAAGCGTGCAGATTTAGAAATGCAGGCATTGACACTAGAACCAATTGCCGCCATAAATGTTTTAATTCCGAAATCAATGCGAAGGCTGAACGTCGCTTTAGTGGACATCGGTGCCGGAACATCCGATATCGCCATTACCGATATGAGCACCGTCATTGCCTATGGCATGGTGCCTGTTGCGGGAGACGAAATAACAGAGGCCATCAGCGACCAGCTATTGCTTGATTTTCCACTTGCTGAACAAGCAAAACGGCAACTTATTGACCACGAGCACATCATCATCACTGATATTTTAGGCTTTGAGGAAGAATTGCCGAAGACAGATGTAATCGAAAAAATCCGTCCGGCTCTAATGAAGCTTGCCGATAGTATCAGCTCGGAAGTATTACATTTAAACAATAACCGCTCGCCAAAAGCTGTCATGCTTGTAGGAGGTGGAAGCCTCACCCCTGAATTGCCTAAGCTTTTAGCCGAGAGACTTCAGCTCCCGAGCAATCGCGTTGCTGTCAGAGGGATCGATGCGATCCAAAACTTGACGATTGATTCCAGTGTATCTCAAGGACCTGAACTTGTTACGCCAATCGGAATTGCCATTGCCGCACAAAAAAATCCGGTCCAATACATAACAGTATATGTAAATGATGCAACCGTCCGATTATTTGATATAAAAAAATTGACGGTTGCCGATTGCCTTCTCGCTTCCGGCATTAAAGTCAACAAATTATATGGCAAACCCGGCATGGCGATTATCGCCAATGTGAACGGGCAAATGGTCACCGTACCAGGCAAACACGGAAGCGCTCCGCTGATTTCTATTAACGGTCGACCAGCGGCCATTGATGATGCGGTTGTACCTAATGACCGCATTATCGTCGAAAAAGGAAAAGACGGAACCGGAATGGAAGTAAAGATTAAAAATTTGATCGACCATATTCCAAGGAAATCAGTCATTATTAATCAAACGAAATATGTAATTGAGGCTGTCATCAAAAAGAATAAACAAATTGTAAGCAGTAATGAAGTCGTTCACGATCGAGATGAAATTACTTGCAAGCTGCCTGAAACCATTGAAGCACTGTTGCAAGCTCTAGGGCTGCAGCAGCTGACACAGCAACTCAGCCCGTTCATCCTTTATTTAAATAATAAAAGCTATTCTTTGTCCAAGTATTCCGGCAAGGTACTCAAAAACGGACTGGAAATCAAACTGACATCCCCTTTTGAGAATGGTGATGTCATCACGATTGAACGTCCTTCCGCCCCGTCGCTTCAGGAAGCTGCAGAAAATCTTCAGCTCGTTCTGCAGCATTCAATGCCGGTCACTTTTAACGGCAAGAAAATCGTCCTGCAAAAAAGACTGACAGAAATATATAGAAACGACCAACTGCTCCAAGGTGAGGATTTACTGAGGAACGGTGAAAAATTGAAAGTAATCCAAAATAAAATCGAGCCATTTATTTTTCAAGATCTTTTTCGCCATGTCGAGCTTGACTTGCCAAGCAAAGGCAAAACTCGCTTTATATTGCTGAGAAATGATAAAGAAATCGGCTTTCATGAGGAAATCCAAGCTGGCGATGATTTGAAAATTATGTGGCCAGCTGCTAATTCGCAAATGTAAAATACGTCCCCTCATATGTTATTCGAGGGGACGTATTTTTTCTTATCTTGTTTAACATTCGGAGCTCACATTATTGCTCCTGAATAGCCTTCTCTATGGAATCTGCCGTAATATCATAGTGCGATGTATGGAAGGCGACACTCCCGTTCTTAAAGACAATCACTTGCGGAGATTCATGCTTCACATGATATGTTTCCGCTATTTCGCCGGAAAGTTCCCTATCTTCCTGCACAACTAAATAAACAGCAGGAAAACTCGGATTTTCTTCCGTAAACTTTACAAATTCATCATATGCACGGGCACTGATTGGACATGTATTACTATGTTTCAATAAAACAAATGCAGCTTCTTTTACATAGTTATCAAACTCGGACTTTGTAGTAATATGCTGTAACGCCATCATCAAACATCCTCTCATAAAAAGTCTGTAACAACATTCTTATTATCCATTATTTTATGAAAAATAAACAAGCAAATAGGGCTGTCTGCAAAGTCGATTGCGACTTCATAGACAGCCCTGTCTGAATGATAACTAAATTATACAGTTACTTTCTCGGTCTCTTCAGCAACAGGCTGAGAAAGCTCCGGCTCTTTTGCAGCATCTGTTTCTTCTTCTGCTGCCACCTCTTCCTGAGAAGACTTCGTTACTTTTTGTTTTACATTTTTTACGTTTTCAAGGATGGTTGCTGACTGCTTAGAAACCTTTTCTGAAAGAGTGTTTGTTTTTGTTTTCGCTGCTTCTGCGAATTCTGTGCCCTTTTCTATAGCCGTTTGTCTAAGCTTTTCCGTTTTATCGGACAGCAATTTGGCACCATCATTAATATCACCGCGAAGCTCTTTTCCTGATTTTGGCGCAAGCAATAATGCCGCAGCAGCTCCCAGCATGCCTCCGATTAATGCCCCAATCATAAAATCCTTCGCATTGATATCGTTTTTATCTTCCCTTACAAAATCCTTTTGATTTTCATTGGCAGTCATAATCCATTCTCCTTCCACGGTTCTTATTTTTTATCCCCTGGTCCGCAAAAAACGCTTTTTAGTAGACTGTTGATTATCATTCTCTTCCGTTGCCGTATTTTCCTTTTGAATTTGATTTTTTTCTGATTTTTTTCTTTGCCATAAATCCTTCAATTCAAAAAAGGCATTGCCCCATTGAACAACTTGAGCAATCTTATCTTCATTGGCCGTCAACTCATCTTCCACTTTTGCTGAAACTTTTTGCAAAGATGTGTTAAAGCTCTTTACAGTTGTACCAACATCTTTAACGGCATCGACTACCGAATTTAAATTTTCTGATTTCTTCTGCAGATCTTCCGCTAATGCATTCGTCTTATGAAGCAGCAGCGTCGATTCAGTTGTCAAACCTTGCAGTTGCTTTTCCAGTCCAGTCAATGTCGTTGAAACACTATCAAGCGTTACTTGTAATGACTTTAAAGTCTTTGTTAAGTAAATAACAAGTATAAAGAAAGCAATAGCAGCTAAAGCCGCACTTAAATACAAAATAATCTCCAAAAACTGCGCACCTCCTGAGACGGTATTTTTCTATACCCCTATGATTTTATTATAAACTATTCTTCCTGCGAAAGTTAAAATTTTCAAGATTTTTTTCAACTTGCAAAAACTTAACACTATTGTACTAATTAGGATACAATAAGGATAGCAGTTTAATGGAAACTGCTTCATTTTGCATCTATCAAGAGCAACAAAAAAACGGAGGTTCATAAAATGAAAGATCCTAGAATTGATGTATTAGCACACAATTTGATTAACTATTCTTTAAAGTTAAAAAAAGGTGAAAAAGTATTAATCGAAAATTTTGGACTTCAACGCGATTTAGTGAAAGCGCTCATTCGCGAAGCATATAAGGTCGAAGCTTATCCATTTGTCTCTTTAAAAGATCATCAAGTCAACCGTGAGTTACTGCTTGGAGCCCAGCTTGAACAATACGACATGATGGCAACATTCGAAGCGAATGTCATGAAGGAAATGGACGCTTACATCGGTCTTCGCTCCGGAGACAATATTAATGAATTAGCAGATGTACCAGCTGAAAAAATGAGCATTGAAGGTAATACAATCGGCAAGAAAGTACATAGAGAAATTCGCGTACCGAAAACACGTTGGGTCGTATTGCGTTACCCGAACAGTTCAATGGCACAACTTTCTAAAATGAGCACAGAAGCTTTTGAAGATTTCTACTTCAATGTATGCAATCTTGATTACAGCAAAATGAGCAAGGCGATGGACAGCCTTGTCGAGCTGATGAACAAAACAGATCAAGTTCACATAACGGGACCAGGAACAGATCTTACTTTCTCTATCAAAGATATTCCTGCCATCAAATGTGCCGGTGAAATGAATATTCCAGACGGCGAGGTGTATACGGCTCCAGTTAAAGATTCAGTAAATGGCATCATTTCATACAACACTCCATCACCTTACCAAGGCTTTACGTTCGAAAATGTGAAATTGACATTTGAAAACGGTAAAATCGTGAACGCGGAAGCAAATGATACAGAGCGCATCAATAAAATTTTCAATACGGATGAAGGCGCGCGCTATATCGGCGAATTCGCAATCGGCGTAAACCCATATATTTTACATCCTATGCAAGATATTTTATTTGATGAAAAAATCGACGGAAGCTTCCACTTCACACCTGGACAATGCTATGATGAAGCCTACAACGGCAACTCATCTAACATTCACTGGGATATGGTGAACATTCAGCGCCCAGATTACGGCGGCGGCGAAATCTATTTCGATGGCGTTTTAATCCGCAAAGACGGACGCTTCGTTCTACCAGAGCTGGAATGTCTGAATCCGGAAAACTTAAAGTAATCAATGATTGAATTAGATGATCTCCGCATTGAGCGGGGGTCATCTTTTTTTCCTCAGCAGAAACCTTATCATCCCGTATAAAAAAGCACCCTATAGGAAGACCTTTTTTATAAAGTCAATCCTATAGGGTGCTTTTTGCAGTTTCTTTATTATTTTAATAAATTCTCATAAGCCACTTGGAATTTTTGAATATCTCCGGCACCCATAAACAAAATAACGCTATTTTCGTATTGTTTTAATGGGAGTGTATTATTTTCTTCCAAAAGCTCTCCGCCCGGGATTTTTTCCAGCAAGTCGTAAATAGAAAGCTTACCTTGATGTTCGCGCGCCGAACCAAAAATGTCGCACAAAAATACTTTATCCGCTTTATTCAGACTTTCTGCAAATTCACCCAAAAACTTCTGAGTACGAGAAAACGTATGAGGCTGGAATACAGCAACAATTTTTTTATCCGGATACTTCTTGCTTGCTGTCTCAATCGTAGCTTTGATTTCAGTTGGATGATGTGCATAATCATCTACTAAAATTTGCGAGCCGACTACCTTTTCTGTAAATCTTCTTTTTACACCGCTGAAAGTTTTCAGTTGCTTTTTAACGATTTCCGCATCAATGCCTTCGTATTTGCAAAGCGCAATGACCGCTAGCGCATTCAACACAGTATGATTTCCGTATAAAGGAATTGTAAACGTCTCATAATACGTATTTCTTACGAATACATCAAAAGTCGTTCCTTCAGGCGATGTCTGTACATTTCGAGCTTGGAAATCATTTTCATCATTGAAGCCATAAAAAATAACAGGCACACGGGCTTGAATTTTTTGCAGTTGCTCATCATCACCGCATGCAATAATACCTTTGTTCACTTGAAGCGCCATCTCTTGGAAAGCAGAAAAGACATCATCCAAGCTCGCAAAATAATCCGGATGGTCAAAATCAATGTTCGTCATAATCGCATAGTCAGGGAAATAGGAAAGGAAATGACGGCGATATTCACATGCTTCAAAAACGAAGTATTTCGCATCGCTGTCACCTCTTCCTGTTCCATCTCCGATTAAGAATGAAGTCGGATCAGAGCCTTTTAAGACATGGGCCATTAACCCGGTTGTCGACGTTTTACCGTGTGCCCCAGTTATTGCTATACTTGTAAAGTTTTTAATGTATTTCTCCAGAAAGTGATGGTAACGAATAACAGGAAGTCCCATCTCTGTTGCTCGCTGTATTTCTTCATGTGTATCTGGGAAAGCATTGCCTGCAATTATTGTTAAGTCACTTGTTATATTGTTTTTATCAAATGGCAAAATAGTAATTCCTGCATTCTCCAATGCATCTTGAGTAAAGAAATGTTTTTCAATATCGGATCCTTGCACCTTCAGCCCAGTATCATGAAGAATTTGGGCTAATGCACTCATTCCTGATCCTTTAATACCAACAAAATGGTAAACAGTCATACGAGAACCTCCAACAATCGTCTATCTGCAGTACAGCATATGACGTTTTGCATTTTTAGTAAACACGCGTCATTTTATGATGAATTTGTAAGTGCATGCTAAGTCTGTTTCTTAAAAAAATATTATAGCATAAAACGATTACAGTGCCAAACTTAGCAATTAATTCATATAGGCGTTATTTTTTATTATATACATGAAATGTGAACTTTGTTCGAAATCTAAAAGAAATGCTTCCGGACTGTATCAAAATACAGCCGAATCAATATTCTTGCGTTTGTACCCATTCCTGATACTCATCCTTATTCATCAGCACTTCCCGTGGACGGCTTCCTCTTGCTTCCGATATAATGCCGCTGCTCTCCAAAATCTCCATTAGTCGGGCTGCTCTGTTGTATCCGATATGGAAACGTCTTTGCAAACTGGAAGTCGAAGCTGCATTTTGATAAACGACAAATTCGCATGCCTCTATAAACAGCTCATCTCGTTCATCGACCACTTGTGCCTTCGCCAACAAATCTTCTTGCTGGAACAAATATTGCGGTTCCTGTTCTTTTCTAACAAAAGCAACAACATCTTCAATTTCATCATCGGTAACAAAAGTGCCTTGCAGCCTCACCGTCTTGGAAGATCCGTTCTCGAGGAATAACATGTCACCACGTCCTAACAACTTATCAGCTCCGGCACTGTCCAAGATTGTTCTCGAATCCACCTGAGACGATACAGAAAAGGCAATTCTCGTCGGTATGTTGGCCTTAATCAGTCCTGTAATAACATCAACAGAAGGTCTTTGCGTCGCAACTACGAGATGAATACCGCAAGCACGCGCCTTTTGAGCGATACGGCAAATCGATTCTTCTACTTCCGCAGGAGACATCATCATTAAATCTGCCAGCTCGTCTATGACAATCACTATATACGGCAATTGATCAGACAATTGACCAGCCTCTTTTGCCTTCATATTGAAACGTCCGATATCACGCACACCTGTATGGGCAAATAATTCATATCTTCGCTCCATCTCATCTACAGCCCATTTCAATGCTGCTGTAGCAGCCTTCACATCGGTAATGACCGGGCTTACTAAATGCGGAATATGATTGTACGGCGCGAGCTCAACCATTTTCGGATCAATCAGCAGCAGCTTAACCTCTTGAGGAGCAGCTTTATATAAAAGGCTGACAAGCATCGAGTTAATGCAGACACTTTTTCCGGAGCCTGTTGCACCAGCAATCAATCCGTGCGGCATCTTTCTTAAATCTGTGACAATCGGCTGACCCGTGATATCCAATCCAAGCGCAACCGTCAATGGAGACTCGTTATCCTTAAAGGAATCGCTCTCCAATATTTCTCTAAGAAAGACCGGCCGGCTTTTTCTGTTAGGAATTTCAATTCCTATCGTGTGCTTACCCGGAATCGGCGCTTCGATCCGTATATCTTGAGCAGCGAGACATAGTTTAATATCATCCGCCAAATTGGTGATTTTATTTACTTTAACACCAGGCTCCGGCTGAATTTCAAATTGTGTAACAGCCGGCCCCTGTGTGATGTTGACAACACTTGCTCTTACATTGAAATTAAACAATGTTTCGTTCAAAATCTGTCCTTGCTGGGCAAGCCATTCGTTATCCTGCTCAGCTTGTACGGAAGGAGAAAGATAGTCGATGTTCGGAAATTGATAGTATGGTGCAGGTTCTTCTTCCTGTTTATCATCTTCAAGAATCACGGGTACATCACTGATGCTGACAGCTTCAAATTCTACCGTTTTTTTTTCAGGCTTCTTCGATTGTTGTTTTAATAATCTTTCTTTGTCCTGGCGAAGCATCACGACATTGAAAGGTACTTGCCTGCGTTTTCGTTCCTCGGCCGCAGCCGGAGCAACTGGCTCAGGCTCAACCGCTTGATCCGCTTCAGCCATCTCTTGAACGACAGGCTCAGGCACCGCTGCTTCTTGAAACGCGATCTCAGTTGCCGCTGCAGTTTCTTCATGCATGTCCATGAAGGAGACTGCTGTCTCCGCTCGTTCTTCCTCTTTCGCCTCGACAACTGGTTCTTCAAAAATAGTCTGTACGCTTTCTGCCGGCTCTTGCACTGTTTCAATAACCGCTGCTTCTTGAGCAGCAGGTAAGCTTGTCCCTTCAAAAATCGGTTTCATTTCCTCTTGTTTAGGCAGCTCAATTGGCTCGGAAACGACAACAGGAGCAACTGGACATGCATCCTCTACTTCGGGCACCACTTCATCATAAATAAGAGGCTCTCGTTCTTGTTTGCGGAAAAATGCCGGAATGTCTGTATCAGCACTTGTTTCCTCAACGAACGGATATTTTCTTTCTTTTTCTCCGGCAAAACCGGTATGAATAAACTCGGAGTGGCGATTTTTACGATTCAGCTCAAATTCTAACGGATCGTCATGTTCCTCCATTATTGGGCGCTTCTGAAATCCGTAGACCGGTGAAGGTATTTCTGTCGGACGGAATGGTCTTTTCCGATCACTGCTCATGTTACTTTCCGAAATTTTTGTTTTATGAATCGGTACGATCTTTTCACGGTTTACATGTAGACGCTCAATAGTAGTGCGTACCGGCCTCGGCTCTTTTTTTCTTCTTTCACTTATATTATCCGGTATGACGGGAAAGCGGAATTCTCCCTTAGGATAATGATAATGGATTTTGGCATCTACTTCATGCGCATGAGTGTATGTCTCTTGAACAAGAGGCTGCCGATACTCCATTCCTGTTTTTTTCTCCGGTTCTTTTGTCTCTTTTTTATAAAAACGGCTTTCATTAATTGTTGTGACTTTAACGCCTTGCTTTTGCAACTTTTGAATATCTAATTGTTCATCATCATTCAAAATAATTTCTTCTATTTCATAAACTTCTTCAGATTTAAACCATTGTTTAATTTTACTCAACCATTTCAAGTAAATCACTCTTTCTAAAACTAATCGTCATTACTTTATTTTAACAGTATTTTAGTAATTATGAAGCAAAATCATAGGATTCGCAGAAGATTCTATCGTTTGTAATGTTTTTTTAATACAATGATAACAATTCATATAATATTCTACCTTTCGTAATGCTTTCTTAATATAATTACAATAAAAGACCTATCCAAAAAGTCATTTCCTACTTTTCAAATAGATCCTTATGTCGCTCTATTTATTTCGATTCGTCCACTTTATTTTTCCCCAAAATAAAAACCGGATTCAGCTTGCCATTTTCATAAATGAATGATAGCGCTGTAATAGGCACATGCCCGCTTGCAAAAAAGCTCATGCACATTTGCGCCAGCACATCATAGCCGACATTATTGCGAACGTCCGCAACGATGCACACGTCTCCGTGCGGAACAGCAACAGCCATTTCGCCTTTGATTTCTCCTCTCATGCTCTCAAGCCATTGTTTGTTTAATACTTTACTGGCATCATAGCCATCCTTAGTGCTGACAAAATAAAAGACATTATCTCCGACAGAATCACTTACTGTTTGCGTAGACAGCTTCAATAAATTTTGTTGGGCACTTTCTTCAAGTTTTTGCTGATTCCAACCGCTAGTTTGCAAAAGCGGCTGATCAATTAAGCGGTATGTGTTGCCTAAATCGAGCGCATAGTAAATTCTTGTTTCGGCCGTATGCTCATTTGTGACAAATTCCGAACCATCTTGGCTGACAATCGGAAACGACGTGCTTCGAATCACCGGATATATGTGCTCCTCCATCCCTTGCAGGCTCAGCTGGCTCCCCATGACCTCCAAAGCTTCTTTCACATAATAAACTGTTTCATCTACGGCACGCTTCTCTGCCACTTCTGCTTTCGCCACAATCGGCGGCAAGGAGATCGTAATACCTTTTTTCGTTCTTGGATTTTCTACACGCAATTCTTCTTTTTCTTGATTGTATTCGAAGGAAAAATCATATCCTTTCAGTTTATCGCATAAAATTTCCTTCATTCTCTTGTTCGTCATTTTCATATAAATCTCTCCTTTAAAGAAAGAACCAAAAAGGCTGCCAAAAGAAAATTTAAAGAATCTCTTCTTTTGATACAGCCATTTCCAGCATACAATATATATTTATAGTCGCGTTTACTTATTTCTTATAATGCTTGCAAGAAGTTCTCGATTTCTTCTTTCGTCTTTCTGTCTTTGCTTACAAAGCGTCCTAGTTCTGTTCCTTTTTCATAAGCAATGAAGCTCGGGATGCCAAAAACATCACTTTCTGCACAAACTTCGATGAATTCATCACGGTCAACATAGACGAAAGTAAATTGTGAAAATTCGCTTTCCACTTCCGGCATAAAAGGTTCTATAAATCGACAATCCGGACACCAGTCAGCTGAAAATAAAAATACGACCTTGCCATTATTTTTTAATTCATTGAACTGTTCAACACTTTCTAACTTCTTCATATATCAAAAACCTCCATAGTCACATCATTTATATTTATCTAATCATAGCAAAGAATATTTTCTTCACCAACTAAAAACAACTAGAAATATCTCCTATCTTTCAAGCTTCACTCTGATCATTTAAACGACAAGAACAATAAGCAAAAGCAGGCGAGAGAAAAACTCATTTCTCTCCGCCTGCTTTCTTTATTGTTCAATGGAATTAGCAATCTTCATCAGTTGCTCGCTATAATCCGCCAGTCGGTCTGTTTCAGTTTGAGTGGTAATTTTCACTCCTCCGATGCCGACAGTCAGCTCATATGTATTTTCATCGATTTCCTTCAGAGCAACATACCCTATCTTATCTTCTTCTTCAAACTTTGCAAATTCGATATATTGCTCGGAAATTTGCTCAATTAAATCAAGCTGAAGAGTGCTTGCGGCCGCTTCATTCGGGTTAATAAAAAGAAGAATCGTATCTCCATTATGATTAAGCGTAATATTGTATTCATCCTCTTCTTCGATTTGATAACCGGAAGGAAGGTAAAAGTCTATTTCTCCACTTTCTCCATTCGTTGCTTCAGCTTCTTGCGCAAATGCCTGCTGTGCGACTTCCACAACCTTTGACTTTTCTTCATTTATATCCGCTGAACAACCATACACAAAAAGCATTAAAACACTTAACAACACAAACATATTAATAGAGTTCCGCCTCATTGTTTGCATCCACCTTTACCTTTGCTTTTCAAGACTTCTGTTCTCTTATGTTCATCGCGGAAACGATATTGACCGATTAACATGTGCATAATATGCTGAAACATTTGGCTTCTTGAGACCTCATCCTTTGTAAATACACCAATTGCTCCTTCTTTATGACGGACATTATTTTGTTTCGTGTAATCGTCCATGACCGGCCCTAGCTCTTCTCCGTTCAGCAGACGCTCCGCAATCTCGGAAGGTAGCTTAATCCTTGCTCCTCCAGCAATAATCGGCTCTTCACCTTCAATTGCCAAAGCTCCCCAATTGCAAAGAAATAAACCATATGGGGTTTGCACGACGCCTCCCTCAAGTCCGATGCCCATTTCAGCATCGGCAGCCAAAAGAGCCGCTTTCGCTCTATTGATTGCGCCTGCTATCGTTTCTTCATCCGAAAACGGCTGTTCAGATACTCCAGACGGAACATCGACTGCAGCAACCGAATCCGATTCATTCATAAAGCAATTTTCCACTGCCTTAACCTTAGCCGGATTATTGCTTCCTATAGCTATTTTCATTGTAAAACTTTCAATCCTTTCACATTAAGCATTGCTTCTGATTGTATCCACTGTTGTACGATCGCATTTTTTCACAAGTGTGATCAGCATTTCCTTCGCCGCTTCATAGTCGTCCACTGAAATAATCGCTGCATGTGTATGCACGTATCGAGAGCAGACACCTACAAAAGCGCTCGGTACACCTTCATTGCTAATATGAACACGTCCAGCATCCGTCCCTCCCTGAGAAACGAAATATTGATACGGAATGTTATTACTTTCTACTGTATCCAATACAAACTCTCTCATACCTTTATGCGTAATCATCGAGCGATCCATAATGCGGAGCAATGCGCCTTTTCCAAGCTGACCGAATACCTCCTTGTTTCCGCTCATATCATTGGCAGGGCTGCAATCAAGCGCAAAATAAATGTCCGGCTTAATTAAGTTGGCAGCCGTTTGCGCACCTCTTAACCCAACCTCTTCTTGAACGGTCGCTCCTGAATAGACAATATTCGGCAACGTTTCACCGTGCGTTTCCTTCAGAAGCTCAATGGCCAATCCGCAGCCAAGACGGTTATCCCAAGACTTCGCCATAATTTTTTTCTTGTTCGCCATCGGAGTAAACGGACAAATCGGAACAATTTGCTGCCCTGGCTTAATGCCGATTGCCTTCGCATCCTCTGCATCATCCGCACCGATATCGATTAGCATATTTTTAATATCCATTGGCTTTGAACGCTGAGATTCATCCAATAAATGAGGAGGGATAGATGCAATAACCCCGATAACCGGTCCATTATCTGTAATAATTTGCACTCTTTGCGCTAACAGCACTTGGCTCCACCAGCCGCCCAGTGTCTGGAAACGGATTAATCCGTTTGGTGTGATTGAAGTTACCATAAAGCCCACTTCATCCATATGAGCGCCAACCATAACAACCGGTCCTTTTTCATCGCCCACTTTCACACCAAAAATACTGCCTAAGCCATCCTGAACAATTTCATCACTATATTTCGCTAACTCTGAGCGCATAAATTTTCTTACGTCATGCTCAAATCCCGGAGCACCAGGCAATTCTGTTAATGTTTTATATAATTCTAGAGATTCTTGATTCATAATCCCGCTCCTTTTCGCAAATTATTCAGCCATATATACGCTTATATTTTACCGAAACTTTCGAAACACTACCACATTTTTAAAACCTTATCGGAATTGCGAATTTTTGTAATCATATTTCACACGGAAATTGAAGTTCAGACATTACTTTTATATACTGATTATTAATAAGGAGGCAGAAAACAATGAAATTACGCGATTTGGCAATCGGAGCAGCAATCGGATTTGCTTGCGGCTATATGGCAAAAAGTTTAATCAACAATAATCAACTGCAATCACCGGATGATATATTAGCAACGGTCAAACAGAAAATGAATGAAACAGGAAAAGTAATTGGTTCATGGATCTTAATGACGCCGGAGCCATTCGAAAAGAACGGTCTGCAAACAGAGATTTTCAAGGGCGGACTGACAAGGGTAATTGACGGCGAACAAAAGCAATACGAATTTTTTGCAGATGCCAAAACAGGCACCGTCATTGAGCTTGTCGAACAATAAACAAAAAAACACCGCGAGATTCTGCGGTGTTTTTTCATCTTACTTCGTAAACTGCGCTTCCACTCTGTAGATGCGGCTTCCTTTTTTCGAAAACTTCTCTTCATATTCCGTCATAATATTGTTCTCGACCTCAGAATCATGAAGGTGAAGGTTTACATCCTTTAATTTCATGCCGTATTGAGACATGCTCACCAATGAATATTGGAATAATCCGCGATTGTCCGTTTTGAAATGAATTTCGCCTTCAGGACGTAAAACATCTTCATAAACGTTCAAGAAAGAGGCATATGTCAATCTTCTTTTTTCATGACGTTTTTTCGGCCATGGATCAGAGAAGTTTAAATACACTTGATCAATTTCACCTTTTTCAAAGTAATCGCGAAGGTCAACAGCATTAACCGCCATCAGTTTCACATTCGGCAGTTCCGCTTCAATAAAGCGATCAAGCGCATAAACAATGACACTTTCATAAGCTTCAATGGCGATATAGTTAATATCCGGATTTGCTTTTGCCATACCTGCAATAAAACGGCCTTTTCCGCTTCCTACTTCAATGTGAATCGGATTATCATTACCGAATACTTCTTTCCAGCGGCCTTTACATTCTTCCGGATTTCTTACAACAAATTGCGGATGAGCGTCCAATTTATCTTTCGCCCACGGTTTATATTTCAAACGCATAATAGCAACTCCTCATTCGTGTAGTCTTTGCAATGTTAAACAATTTCAAAAGCAATTACGCATGAATAGCACAAAGCAAGTTGAGGCATTCTACAAAAGAAAAGCCCCTGTAAAAAGGAGCTTAAGCTTTATAGAAGAAAGGTTGATCACCAATGCCTCTTTCACAACAACATCAAGTAACAATATTAAAAGATATTTTATCAAACCACCAAAGCGATTGCTGCGGTTCAGTGTCTGAATGCGAGCAAGTTGAACGCTTAGTCGCATCCCTTTTGGCAAACGGGCAAGTAAATCAGCAAATCATTCCGATTTTGAATGAAATCTACACTTATAGCCAAAGCGGAAAGACGACTGACAACTTGGATAATCACATTACGACACATCAAGACCAACTATCCAGTTGGGTTGATTCCATCGATCAATATACTTAATCTTCCTTCATGATGGATTGTAATTGGTTCAGCCAATGATTCATTTCCTGGAATCGTCCCTTTGATTTATGCCATTGGATAGAAGAAATAATTTGGCAAATCACATACCATTTCATTCTTCTACTTAACGAGTCCGTTAATGGAACTCCATAATTTTCGAGCCATGTGTTCCATTCCTCTTGAGGAATATAACAAAAAAGGAGCATGCCGAGGTCAATAGCTGGATCGGCAACCATGGCTCCATCCCAATCAATTAGAAATAACTGCTCATCCTCGCGAGACAGCAGCCAATTATTATGATTAACGTCACAATGACAAACAACATATTCGTCACATACGATATCCGGCAGCATATTGTCTAATATTTCAACAGCTTTTCTGATGCATGATATTGAAGAGAGCTCATCATCAAGCGAAGTTTTCATATTATCTAATAGCTGTTCTGGCTTTAACGGAACTTTTCCCATTCGTAAAAGCATAGAACGCAACGGTGCAGATTGATGAATTTTTCTCAGCAATCGAGCGACCATTTTATCCCGCATTTCTTCTTGGGCTAATTCCCGACCATTAAGCCATCGTTGTGCTGTTATAACATCTCCGCTTTCAAGTCTCCTTGTCCATACTAGCTTCGGCACGATTCCTTCAGCTGACAAAACAGCCAAAAATGGTGAAGAGTTTCGCTTCAAAAAGAGTTTATTCTCCCCATTTATTGCTTTAAAGGCTTCTCCTGTCGCTCCGCCAGCAGGAACAATTTCCCATTCTTGACCCAATATATGTTCCAACATGGTCACCTTCAATTTCATTCAGTAGCATTTTCATCTATTAAAAAGAAAAACCATTCGGGTTCTTCAGGATAGACAATATAGAATAATATCATATCTTACTAGATTTTAAAACTATATAGACACCTAATCTAGATTTTATTTAAAATGACTTCTTCCGTCAAGTAAGTTGAAAAAGAAACAATTTACAGAATACATGTTCAATTTTCAATAAACTTTCCTAATTCCGTTTCGATACAACTTTTAATTTTTCAGGAATTACTTTAACATACACATCCGAATAGCCAATTATTTCACCATCTGCCTGAATTGGAACTTCCTTGTCTGTTTTCATATGTATTTTCTTGCATGTAAATTGTTCGACCCATTTAGTCATTTTTAAATGCCCTCCCCAAAACACGGATACAAACATGAACATGAACAGAAATGACGGAATATTGTTTACAACGATTACATGAAATTTCCCATCATGATCAGAAGCATCAGGAGCGACTTTTAAGCCTCCTCCGAAATACGGCTGATTGGCAACGACGATAAACCATGCCTTCTCGTATTCCTTCTTCCTTCCATCCGCTTCAATTCGCAAAGGGAAAGGCTTGAAGATGAATAATTGCCTAAGTAAATAGTAAATATAGATAAACTTGCCCAGCTTCCAATTTTGGAAATGCTTTTTCCGTTTCGATTCATTGACTGCCTTGCAAATACTAGCATCAAACCCCAAACCTAAACTATTGACGAAATACAGTTCCTCATCGTTGACTTGTACTTGCCCAAGGTCAATCTCAACAGCAGATTGCTCCGCTACATGCAAAAGCTCGGTAATTTGCTCAACATTGCGGATTTTTTGTATCCCTCTGGCATAATCATTGCCTGAGCCAGCCGCAATGCAGGCAACCACAGCATTTGGATACGAAGCAGCACCATTAATCACCTCATGTATCGTGCCATCGCCGCCAACAATAAGTAAAATCGTCTTCTCTTGATGGCTTTTCAATATTTGTTCGGCAATCTTTTTCGCATGACCGGCGTACTCGGTATTATAAACAAAATACTGTATTTGTTTTTCCTGTAAATACTTCTCTGTTTCTTGCCAAATTTTCTCGCTGTTTACCGAAACGGGATTGCCATTTTTAATCACATATATGAAATGATGCTCTGAATCACGATTCTGCATGGTCGGCTTTCCTCGCATCTTCATCGTAATCACTCCACTCCATTCGCATCATTGAAGTTGTCTGGCTATAATTCAATAAAATTTCCGCTCCCTTAAGTTGCTGACGCTTTAAAGGAGAGTTCGATTTTCTCATCATTTCAAACCAACCAGCAAAACCCTTTTTATCTAAAATAAACAAATTGCTCATCCCTGAAGAATATTCGATAAAACTATTCCTTGATATAATCGCTTTTTTAATCGGCAATTCCACCTGATATGAGCTGAATAGCTTGCTGATAATTTTCTCGGATCGCTGTAATGAAATGAGCGGATTCAGCACTCGCTGTTCTTTTGACTCATGGTGCCTTCTCAGCCAAAACTTATCATTATTCCCTTCATAAACGGATAAATCCAGTTCCTCTAAAAATGAGACACACCAAGCGGCAGTAGGCGTTAATATAATTGTATCAAGCAAAATCGGCGCTTTATTAATCCGCAGAACCGGTTCAAATAAAATAAGATTTGTATCCGGAAGCCGCTGCAATAGTAACTTCATCTTTTCATTCCGATAATACGACCGGTCCACTAAGGAGCGTTCACGAATTGTCGTTGTCGCCCATTTCATTTGAAAATGAAACAACTGATCTAAAAAGGCAATTTTTAAAGCTTCCTCCGTTTCCGGCACGATGGTCATCGAAAAAAGCATTTCCTCCTCCGAATGTGCTTTCACCTTCAAACCCTGCTTCCCTACTCGTTCCAGCTCTTGTTTTTTCTCTGTTCTTCTGACAACATTTTTCAGTTTGTCCAATAATGTCGGTTTCTCTTCAATCCATGGTTCTTCCTCTTTATCTGCATAAAACATCTCATGCAAAGCACCGGCTTGAAATGCCTGATGCAACTTAGACCATTGCTGTTTTTTCAACCTTACATATTGTGTCGGATACCGATAAATATCTTGCTCATAGCGAGAAATATAATCTTGTAATTTTATGAGCTGTCCCATTTTCTCACACCATTCCCCTGTCTATCTTATCTTAAATACATTTTATCTTTTATCATATATTTCGGCTCTTCATCCATCCTTGTTTCAAATAAAGCTACTTCGTTTACAACAAAATCTGGACAATCATCCAAGAGCTCCTGACATGATTGAAGCGCTTCTTCCGTGAAAGGATTTTCAGCACGATACTTTCTTGCCAATGTTATATGCGGACGAAACGGTCTTTCATCCAAAGCAAAATTATTTTTCTTACAAGCAACAGCGACTGCTGCTTGGACAGATATCAGCTTATCCTCCGATTTTGGCGCGCACCAGAAAATCCTCGGCTTTTCACTTTTACCAAATATACCGAAGTGATGCAACTGAAGAGCGAATTGCTGCTCATTTTGCAGCGCTATTTCACAATCCTTCCAACATTCCGAAAGTTTATCCGAATCTGCATCACCGAGAAAGGCCAATGTCAAGTGGACGTCATCGTGATGCACCCAACGCTGAAACGGAAATTGTTCTTTCAATAGTTCGACTTTTTCTTGCAAAAATCGCTTTACATCCTCCGGTAAAGGAAGCGCAATAAAATAATGCTTTTTCACATAGTCACCTTCTATCACAAAGTTTTCTTATCGTTGAATAAAAGCCGGTACATTTCATTTCCATTGCACCGGCTTTTGAAGCAAATCATTCTAATTATACTTTCTGACATTGTTCCGTGATTTCTGATTCAAACGATTGCTGCAGTTTCTGCGTGATTGGTCCGACCAAGCCGTTGCCGATTTGCTGGCCGTTCACTTCTGTAATCGGAATAATTTCTGATGTGGTACTTGTCAAAAATACCTCATCCGCCTGCAAAAGGTCGCTTTCCGTATATGGAGATTCTTCAACACTAACATTAAGTTTTTCGCACTGCATAAGCATCACTAATCTCGTAATGCCGTTCAAGATCAGATGATTGGCGGGATGCGTTTTCACAACCCCGTTTTTCACGATATGAATATTCGAGGAGCTTCCTTCTGTCACAACGCCGTCCCGAATAAAAATCGCTTCAAAGCAGCCTTCATTGGCCGCATTTTGTTTCGCTAAAATATTCCCCAGTAAATTTAAGCTTTTAATATCGCATTTTAGCCAACGCACATCTTCTGCTGTCTTTGCTTTCACACCATTCTCAAGCTGAGCAAGCGGGCGTTTTAGCGGTTTAGCAAAGGCAAAGAACGTTGCCGGAACATCTTCACCCGGAAATAAATGCTGGCGGGAAGCTGCCCCTCTGCTTACCTGGATATAAACAATACCGAGCTCCAAATGATTCTCTTCTACCAGCTGTTTCAAGATAGTTGTCATTTGTTCCAGATCATATGGCATCTTTACATATATTTTTTCTGCACTGCGCATCAATCGTCGAAGATGCTCTTCCAAAGTGAAAAGTTGTCCGTTATATACGCGAATGACCTCGTATATTCCATCTCCGAACACATTGCCGCGGTCCTCAATATCTACTTTCGCTTCAGTTCGATGAATGAATTCTCCATTCAGAAATACTTTTCCCATTTTACGTTCCCCCATCCCTTTATCCTAAAAGCGATTATTTAGCTAACTCATAAATGGCTTCCGCATATAGTGCAGTTGCTTTTAATAAATCATCTATATACATATATTCATCTTTTTGATGAGCAATATCTTCTCGTCCCGGGAATAATGGACCAAATGCGACACCCGCTTCCAATGAGCGTGCATACGTTCCTCCGCCAATCGCGATTAATTCTGCCTTCTCGCCTGTTTGTCCTTCATAAACTTTTGATAAAGTTTGTACTAGGAAGCTGTCAGATTTAACGTGATGCGGCTTTGAATGAGAAAGTGTTTCTAAAGTGAAATGACAACCTTTCAATACTTCCTTCAACTTAGTGCTTGCCGTTTCATAATTATAAGACACCGGATAGCGCAAGTTTACGCCGATTTGTCCGCCGTTAGCTTTCGAATAGCGCAACAGACCGACGTTTAATGTCACATCTCCTGTCTCTTCATCATGATAAGCTATGCCGAAGCTGTTGCCTCTCGAGTCATCTAATAAATATTTCACAACAAATGCAAAATAGTCCTTCGCATGCTTGGACAATGGCAGTTTATTTAAGAATAACGATAAATATAGCCCGGCATTCACGCCGTTTTTCGGCTCCATACCGTGGGCAGAAACCCCTTGAAGCTCAAGAACAATTGCATTACCTTCCTCTATTGCTTCTCCTTTTAATTCGTGTTTCGCTAAGAATACTTCAAAAGCTGCTTGGATAGCCGACGACGCTTCATTCGTTTCCAAAACCGCTTTCGCAAAATCAGGAACCATATTGAATCTTCTTCCTGATTCAAATTGCTTCACTGTCACTTCTGCAAAACCATCTTCAAGATTCGGAGCTTGTTTCATATAAAAATCCCAAATGCCCTTTTCAGCAAAAATAATCGGAAAATCAGCGTCCGGCGCAAATCCCAATGTCGGCATTTCCTCATGCTTAAAGTATGTATCGACGCATCTCCACTCTGATTCCTCGTCTGTCCCTAAAATCATACGCACACGCTTCGATAAAGGCAGTCCCAATTCTTTAACAATGTTCATCGCATAATAAGCAGCCATTGTAGGTCCTTTATCATCGAGCACGCCGCGGGCAAATATCTTTCCGTCGCGAATTTCGGCGCCGTACGGATCGCTGCTCCAGCCATCTCCTTCTGGAACTACATCGACGTGACAAAGAATCCCTAGCATGTCCTTGCCGCTTCCCATTTCAATATGCCCGGCCAAATGCTCAACGTCTTTTACTGAATAGCCGTCTTTCTCGCCTTTTTTCAACATATACTGAAGCGCTTCTTGAACGCCTTGGCCAAGCGGAGCTTCCGGTGTGGCATTTTCTTCATCCAGCACACTTTTAATTCGCAAAAACTCCTGTGTATCTTTAATCAATTGCTCTTTTCGTTTATTTACTTCTTCAGTCCAATTAATTTGGGTCATAAGTCAACTCTCCTTTTATTGAAAACTCTATGCAGTCACTTCTCTAGTAAGCACTATTTCATTGACTCTTCCTTCAATTATACTCCTTAACAGGTGATTCTTAATACAGAATTGCCAAATAAAAGCCTGTTCATAAAATGAATTACTTTCATACAATGATTCATTCGAACTAATTGATGTAAAATATTCTCAATTAATGTATAACATTCATAAATTTCATCATATTATTAGTGTAATAAAACTTTTTTTGAAAGTTTTCAGAAATTTGTTAGCTTTTTTAGCTAAGAGCAGTTAAAATAAGAGTGTACACGGGAGATTATCAATTGTAATTTTGGTAGCCCTCTTACGCTCTTCCATTGAGGAAAAGGAGATGTATGAATTTCAAAAAATCACAATGCTTTATTCTTACCAGTTTGTAGTTGTTGTTAGCACTCGTTTTGGGAAGTAACGGGAATGTAACCGTATGTACCATGTAAGCAAACTTCATTCCTGTAAGCTAATAAGAAGTAAGGAGTGGTATTTTGAAACCTTCAACAAATAGGATGCTAACCCGAATCAAATCCGTTTACCTTTTCATTAGACAGAACGGTACTGTAACGACGCAAGACATTGTCGATGAATTTGGCATCACTCCTCGCACTATTCAACGAGATTTAAATGTGCTTGCTTATAATGATTTAGTTATAAGCCCAAGCCGCGGCCAGTGGAAGGCTACAAATAAAAAAATAAAATTAACCTCTTAATATATATTTACTTCGCAAAAAAACCGAGCTTCCTTACAGCTCGGTCTTTTTTTCGTATTGCATTAATGCTTCCAGTTCTTCGTCCGTCAGCTCGCGGTATTCTCCAAGTTCCAATGTTTCGTCCAATACTAGATTAGCCATCGTCAATCGTTTTAAATAGGTCACTTTCTTGCCGACCGCTTCAAACATTCTTTTCACTTGATGAAATTTGCCTTCCGTAATCGTCAATTCAATCTCGGAAACAGGTCCTGCAGATAAAATCTTCAATTCCCCCGGCTTTGTATGATAACCATCATCGAGCGTAACGCCTTTACTGAATGCTTCAATATCATCAACTGTTACTTCTCCGCTTATTCGCGCAAAGTACGTTTTCGGCACATGTTTCTTAGGCGACAGCAGCCTGTGCGCAAGCTGTCCGTCATTTGTCAGCAGCAGCAAGCCTTCTGTATCCTTATCCAGCCTGCCGACAGGAAACGGTTCGAATATTTGATCCTCTTCTTCAAGAATATCAACAACCGTTTCCTGACGATCATCTTCTGTTGCCGATAAAATGCCCGGCGGTTTGTTCATCATTAAATAAATAAACTCACGGTATTCTACCTCTTCACCGTATACCGTCACGAGCTGATTTTCCGGATTGACGTGCTGCTTAGCATCCTTGATTACATTGCCATCAACTTTTACAGCTCCTGATTTTAATAGTTTCTTCACGTCCTTGCGACTGCCGTAGCCGATATTCGCAAGCATCTTATCTATTCTCATTTGCATTCACTCACTTCTGTTTTAGACACCTAGTTTATTTTTCAATCGGTCAATTTTGCTTCCGAACAGACGATGCGCCAGTTTGGACTTCAGCGCCAAAGCAAAGTAGAAGATCGCTCCGACCACCACGCCAATAATGATAATAATGATTGCCTGCCATCTGTTTGTCGGATCCAAGAAGAATGACAAGCCCGTTGTCGTCAACCAAACAGCTCCCGCCATAACCGCTGTAAAAATCGCCATTAACAATGTTCTTTTGGCAATCGTATTATATTTAAAGCCGGTAAAGTAATAAATCACATACATATTAATGCTCGTTGCCGCTAAATATCCTAGCGTCGTTGCATAGACAGAACCTTCTGTTTCAAACAGATGAATGAACGGAATGTTTAAAGCGAGCTTAATCAAGATTCCTACCAATAAGCTCAACACTGTGTACTTCTGTTGATTAATGCCTTGCAAAATCGCTGCAGACACAGAAAAGCCCGCAAATAAAACAGCTGTCGGCGCATAGGTTTGCAGGACACTAACACCTAGGGCATCATAGCCGTAAAACAGCGTATAAATCGGTTCAGCCAACAAAGACATGCCGAATACAGCCGGCAGCGTTAGGAAAAGCAGAATTTGAAACGCCTGATTAAGTTGATTTGTATACTCTACTTTATTATTTTCAACAAAAGCTTTCGTAACCGATGGAACAATCGCCATTGAAAAACCTGTTGCCAGCGTCATAGGAATGATAACAAGCTTCTGCGCCGAAACATTCAAAATACCTAAGGCTGTCTCAGATGTGTGGCCAAGCCCGATATCCGCCATTGCTTTGTTGAAAGTCAGCTGATCGACCAACTGGAAGAGAGACATCGCAACTCCGACAAACACAAACGGAATCGCATATATAATGATTTCCTTGTACATTTGCGCAAGCGGGATATGTACATTCCCCTTATCCTTCAATAACTGAGCATCTAAAGAAGGTTTGCTCTTTTTCCAATTCCACAATAAGATAGCTAAACTTCCGATTGCCCCAATAAATGCAGCGAATGTGGCAACACTAATAGCCGTCACAATACTGCCGTCGAGAAGATACACAACGACAAAGGAACCGCCCAAGAGAACAACAACACGAATCAGCTGTTCTACGACCATGGAAACAGAGGTCGGTCCCATTGATTCATTTCCTTGAAAATAACCTCTGATCATACTCATTACAGGAATTAAAATGAGTGCAAAACTGACAGCTCTCATAACAGTTGTGATTTCCTCAACTGAAAAGCCATCGACAGAGCGCATAGCTGCCGCTAAAGATGGCGCGGAAAAATACATCATCAGAAACGCAACGAATCCGGTAACCATCATAACTTTTAAACTTGATTTGAACAGTTTCTGTCCAATTGCATATTCACCTAATGCATTATATTTAGCAACAAACTTCGATACAGCCAAAGGCAGTCCGCCTGTTGCGACACTCAAAAAGATTGTATACGGTACATATGCATATTGATATAAAGAAAGCCCTTCCGCTCCAACAATAGCATTAAACGGAATAACATAGAGCAAACCAAGCACTTTGGAAAGAACCATTCCTAATGTCAATATAAAAGTACCTTTTAATAATTTAGATGACATATAATCCCTCTCTATTTGTAGATCCTTATGTAACTCGTCCTTAATCTTACCATAGAACCCTCTTGTATCTGAAATGGTTTTATTAGGCATTACATAGGAATAGAATTTCAAGCTGACTATTGCGACTTTTTATCTACATTACTATCTATTCTACCAACTATTTTTATATAAGAGCAACTTCGATTATAATAATAGTCATGAAATATGAATTAGTTGGTGAAAATATGAGATTTGATGTAGTCGTAATCGGCGGAGGGCCCTCCGGTTTGATGGCAGCAATCGCTGCAGGAGAAAAAGGGGCGAAAGTGCTATTACTTGAAAAAGGAGATAAGCTCGGTAGAAAGCTGGCCATATCAGGAGGCGGACGCTGCAATGTCACTAATAACTTGCCTATAGACGAGATTATTAAGCATATTCCTGGAAACGGCCGTTTTTTATTCAGCGCCTTCAGTATATACAATAATAAAGATATTATTGCGTTCTTTGAAAAACTCGGTGTCGCTTTAAAGGAAGAGGACCATGGAAGAATGTTCCCTGTCTCCAATAAATCATCCGATGTTGTCGATGCTATGGTGCATCAGCTTGAGCGCTACCGTGTCAAAGTCATGAAAAATGCGCCTGTGAAGGACATTCAATATAAAGACGGACAAGTAACTTCCATCTTATTAAAGGACGGACAAACCTTTGAATGCGATGCTGTCATTCTAGCCGCCGGCGGAAAATCCGTGCCGCAAACCGGTTCGACCGGCGATGGCTACGCTTGGGCGAAGAAAGCCGGTCATACAATCACGGAGCTGTATCCGACCGAAGTGCCTCTTACTTCCAATGAGCCTTTTATTCGAAATAAATCGCTCCAAGGTTTATCTCTTCGCAATGTGGAGCTGAGCGTATTAAATCCGAAAGGAAAAGCTTTGATTACGCATAAGATGGATATGATTTTCACGCACTTCGGCATCAGTGGTCCTGCCGTTCTGCGCTGCAGCCAATTTGTTGTGAAAGCGATGAAAAAGTGGAACTTGACTGAAGTAACAATGAAGCTTGACCATTTCCCTGATTACAATCAGGAAGAGCTTTTCCAACATTTCAATAAGCTCTTGAAAGACGGAAATAAAAAAGCGGTCAAAAATATATTAAAAGCTGAAATGCCGGAGCGTTATTTGCAATTTTTATTAGAACGTGCCGAAATCGATGAAAATGAGCAGGGCAATGCGATTGCCCACGATAAACTGCGGACTTTCGCCCAGCTGTGCAAAGGCTTCACTTTCACAGTAAACGGAACGCTTTCTTTAGAAAAAGCATTCGTGACCGGCGGAGGCATTTCCGTTAAAGAAGTGCACCCTAAAGAAATGAGCTCAAAGCTGATGAACGGTCTCTACTTCTGCGGTGAAATTTTGGATATACACGGCTATACCGGAGGCTACAACATTACATCCGCTTTAGTAACCGGGCGATTGGCCGGCGTGAATGCGGCGGCCTATTGCCGCTCTTTATAATTCAAATAAAACAAGCTTGAACCCGCAGCTCAAGCTTGTTTTTATTTATGTCCGGTAAACAATCATCGCCGAGAAACAATATATTTGCTCATCTTCATCTTCGCCTATTGCCGCAACATCATATTTAATATCAAGAAGTTGATCTTCAGATATGTCTTTCAAAAAAGCATTCATTTCTTTCTCTAAATCTTTTTCATGCTCATAATCAAAGACCTTCACTTTGACCATTTCTGCCTCATCCCTTTTCTTCTTTTCTACCATTTTAGACAAAAAGACAGAAAAGTATAACAATTAAAAACCAGGGTCGGCTTTTCCTTTAACTTGTTGCTTTATTCCACTTCACCATTCCAGCTGTACATACCGCCTTCCATGTTTACCGCCTGAATGCCGTTTGCCGTCAAGTAATGGCAAACATTTTCACTTCTGACCCCGCCTGCACAAACAATGTAATATGTTTGCTTCGCATCAAAAACATCCAATTTTTCCGGAATCGTATTCATCGGAATATGAACAGCATTCGGAATCATTCCGTTAGCCACTTCAAAATCTTCTCTTACATCAATAATATTTAAAACCTCTTCTGCTTCCACTTTTGCTTGCAGCTGCTCTGCTGTAATTGTTTTAATTTCACCCATTTCCCAATTCCTCCTTATATCGTTCATTAAGCTGTATTCATTGTAA
>JBJFHH010000158.1:0-2558 GCA_051893475.1 Bacillus sp. (in: firmicutes)
ATTTTTGCAAGTTTAAGCGTGTTATAGGCAGAAAATAGCGCCTTCACTTCACTAAGTGAATAGCACGGTGAAAGAATAGCGCGCTGAACGAGCATAGGCCCAAAGATGATCTGGCTTTTGTTCACTATCAAATCTTCCGGCCAATTAGAGCTAAAGCCACAAATTTTACAGCCCATCTTGTTCCTTTTCAAGCTTCAAAATGTATAAAAAGGGTGAGAACAAAAAGCTAAAAGGAGTGAAGAAAATGATTCTTTGGTTCATCGCAAAATGGTCCTTTCATTGGCTCAAAATTAGGGTGTACAATTGCCCTTTAAGAGTAAAGCAATACCAAAGAATACTTCAAAGATTACTACAAAGAAGAAAAAAATATAAAAAAAGCTGCTTTATGAGCATCACCTCACAAAACAGCTTTACGAGACTAAAAACGTTGCACTTAAGAAACTTTCAGTTTCGAATAGTTTTTAATAATCTCCCATTTGGTTGGAGGTGGATAAGTAGCCCCAAAAGTGAATGATATTTTTTAGTGGGCTTTGCAAATTTGGATTGTAATATTTTTTAAGCCGGCAATAAGCATAAAAAACATCCAGCCGCAACTGGATGTTAAGAAGCGATTTCCGCATCGGCCATAACGGCATGCGGTTTCGCAGATTTTTTCATTTCATAACGCAAGAAGCAAAGTGTGATCAGAGCGGCGATTGTGTCACTAATTGGCATTACGAACCAGATCCCTTTTAGTCCCATAAAATGAGGGAGGATGAACAGCAATGGCACGAATAAAATCACTTGGCGCAGCAAGTTCAAGAATAACGTAATCTTCGCTTTGCCGATTGATTGGAAATAAATAGGTCCAACAACGGAGATGCTTATAATCGGCAATGTGAATAAATAAATTTTTAAGCCTTGAACAGACATTTCGGCAAGCGTAGCGTCGTTGTTAAATAATCCAATCAGCATTTCAGGGAATACTTGCACGACAACGGCATCAAGGCATAGAATCGCGGTCGCACCGATGATTGAATAGAAAAACGCCTTTTTGCTTCGTTCGTACAATTTAGCACCGTGGTTGTAGCCGATAATCGGCTGAGCGCCCTGATTGATGCCGAAAGTTGGCATCAGGAAGAATAATGCAATCGAGTTGATGATGGTCATCGCGCCAATTGCCAAATCGCCGCCGTATGCCATCAGCGTATTGTTGGCAATCATTTGCACGGCACTTGCTGCCAGCTGCATCGCGAAAGGAGCCATGCCGATTGCGAAAATGACACGCATGATTTTAAAATCGAGCTTCATGTCCACGATGCGAATTTTCAGCTTAGATGAGCCTTTCGTGAAATGAAGGAATAGCCAAATCGCTGTGACAGCTTGAGAAATGATGGTTGCAATTGCTGCACCTTGGATGCCCATGTCAAGAACAAAAATAAAAATCGGGTCCAAAATGATGTTCAGCACACAACCAACTACCATGACAATCGCTGATAAGTTAGGATTTCCGTCTGCACGCGTCATATGTGTGAATGCAAAGGCAAATATGTTAAAGACTGTACCCAACAAGATGATTTCAATGAATTCTTTTGCATATACAATGGTTTGGTCGGTTGCCCCGAATGAACGTAGCAGGGGATTAACGAAAATGAGGCCGACAAAGGTAAGAAGAATACCTAGAATAACCAGCAGACTTGTCGCATTGCCGACGATTTTCTCGGCTTCTTGCTGTTTGCCTTGCCCTAATTTGATTGAGATGTTTGTTGCTGAACCGATCCCAATCAGCATCCCGAACGCCAAAATAATGGTCGCAATCGGCATCGTGACACCGACACCAGTAATCGCCATCGGACCGACATCGGGGATATGACCGATGAACATACGGTCGACCAAGTTATAAAGGGCATTCACGAGCATCCCGATAATTGCGGGAACGGAATATTTAAGCAGAAGTTTGCCAATTGGTTCAGTTGCTAATGGATTGATTTGTTTCAACGGATTTCTCCTTTCTCAGTTCATTTCATGAATTTGTTAAAAAATTATCAAAATATAATATATATTTCTCTTAAAATACATGATTATAATAATTAATTAAGTTCGATACCCGAAAAATACTATATAAGTATAATTTAATGAGTTTGTTCATGCAAGATGATTTTTTTGCTTGTACCTGGACTGTTCCGTTTAAAACGAATGTTTTTGAAATAAACAAAGAAGGGTAAATGAACTAGAAGCTTGATAGTTTGCGAGGTTGAACGGGATAGGAGGATTGCTATGTTAAAAAAATTAGCCGCCAGTATTCGGCAATTTAAAAAGGCTTCGATATTATCGCCGTTGTTTGTTATTTGCGAAGTCATCTTGGAAGTCATGATTCCGCTATTGATGGCAAAGCTGATTGACTACGGAATCGATCAGGGTGATATGCCTTACATTTTGAAAATGGGAGCGGGACTGATTGTCGCTGCGCTATTTACGATTATGTTCGGCTATTTTGCCGGAAAATATGCAGCCGCTGCCAGTGCAGGTTTGGCGCGCAATTTGCGGCAAGATATGTTTTACAATGTGCAAAATTTTTC
>JBJFHH010000159.1:0-14009 GCA_051893475.1 Bacillus sp. (in: firmicutes)
TGCGGTGACAGCGCTATTATTTTCTTCACCGCTCTATCTTCCTCGGTGACGGCGCTATAATTTTGCTCACCGCGCTATCATTCCCCTGGATGGCGCTATAATTTCGTTCACCGCGCTATTCTCCTTCGCGACGACGCTATAATCTTGATTACCGCGCTATCTTCCCCTCGTCTTATAAAAAAGTGGCTTTTCGTTCAATAAAAATAGAAAATATAGTTGAAACGCAAATAATTTAATGAAAAGCCAGCCAAATTTGCCAGTTTCTCATCGTTGTTAATGATTTTTGCTTCTTTCTGGCACAAAATCGAACACTAAATGAAATGATAGAACGCAAACGACCAAAAATTGTGCGTTAATCGAAATTATAGAGCATGAGTGCGGAAGCGTTGAGCGTAGACCTCCACAATGGGCGCAGACCATCCTCTAATTGAGCACACATACCCGAACAAAGCACATAACTTCGGAAACAAATCCACATCCCCCAACAAATTAAGCAAATACAGGCATCCTTCAACTAAAATACGAAAGAAATCACAAAGCTCATTTGAGTTCGTTCGTATTTTTTGTTTTTTCTAAGTCTTTAAACTTTCAAAAAATTATGTATTTTATTATGATTATTTGGTACGATAGTAATTACTTTAGCACATTACAGCGGAAGGGGAATAACAATGACACGCGCATATAATTTCAACGCAGGTCCAGCAGCATTACCAGAAGCAGTATTAGAAAAGGCAAATAAGGAATGGCTGAACATTAACAACTCCGGGATGAGTGTGATGGAATTAAGCCATCGCAGTAAAGAATATGATGCCATTCATGAAAAAGCAAAAGCATTACTGAAAGAACTAATGAATATTTCAGATGAGTACGAGGTGCTTTTCCTTCAAGGCGGAGCAAGTCTGCAATTTTCAATGATTCCAATGAACTTGCTTCCTGAAGGAAAAACAGCTTCTTATGTATTAACAGGCGCTTGGTCGGATAAAGCGTTAAAAGAAGCGAAGAAAGTCGGCAAAACACAAATCGCCGCTTCAGCGAAAGAAGAAAACTATACGTATATCCCTGCAATTGATCAGCTTCAATATGATGAAGATGCAGCTTACTTACACATTACAAGCAATAACACAATTTACGGAACACAATGGAAATCGTTCCCTGACACAAAAAACGTTCCATTAATCGCTGACATGAGCAGTGACATTTTGAGTACGGAAATTGATGTGAATCAATTCAGCCTTATTTATGCAGGTGCTCAAAAAAACCTTGGTCCTTCGGGTGTAACAGTTGTCATTATCAAGAAGGACTTAATTAAAAATGACCTGACTCAACTGCCGACAATGCTGCAATATTCAACGCATGCCGACAGCAATTCTTTATATAATACACCGCCGACTTTAGCCATTTACCTGCTGTCATTAGTATTGGAATGGGCAAAAGAACAAGGCGGCGTAGCTGCACTGCAAAAAGAAAACGAGAAAAAAGCCTTGCTGCTTTACAATACAATTGATGAAAGTGAAGGCTTCTACAAAGGGCATGCCAGACTGGACAGCCGCTCTTATATGAATGTCACTTTCACATTGCCGAATGAAGAATTATCGAAAAAATTCTTAGCAGAAGCAAAAGCTGCCGGTTTTGTCGGCTTAAACGGACATCGTTCTGTCGGAGGCTGCCGTGCATCGATTTACAATGCCGTACCATACGAGCATTGTGAAAAACTTGCTGACTTCATGAAAAACTTTCAGCTAACCAATCAGTAATACAAAAAGGGGACTGCTCTCTTGAACAGTCCCTTTTTATGAAGCAACAACTAGCCCGATTATCGCAATCAAGATACAACTGATTGCCAATATACTCACCCTTCTTTTCAATATATATTTGGATGGGTATACACCGCCAACCGCTATAAGCCTAACATGATATATTGTAATAACAAATAAAAACGTCGCAATCAAAAAAAGAATGAATTTCATTCTTTCCCCTCCTCTATCTGTTTCTCAATAAACAGTCTATTATCTTACCTATATGTCAGGCTTATAAAGAAAAGAACAAATGAACATTTCACGAAGGACAAACTATATTTAAATAGCAATCTGAGGCTTAATATTAGTTTATTCACCTCGGAATGTGATATATATAAATATAGAAATACTTTTCTAATGTTTTTGAAGAAAAATTTTTTAATAAAAAGGATTTTAAATATCAGTGTAGAATTTTGTTATATGGATATTTTTTAAAATATTGGTATTTTTTATTGACTTCATCTCAGAAATTTTGTTTAGTTAATTTATTATTATTCTACTCAAAGAATGCTATCAATACTTGAGGGGTGATTTAATTTGAATGGAAAACATCTGCTTCTCGGAATTGTTGCAGGCGCTGCTATTGCCGGTATCGGGACATTGCTCTGCACACCGACATCTGGTAAGAACTTACGAAAAAACTTAAAAGAGAATAAAGATGAACTGCAAGATATTATCAGCGACATCAAACTCAAAGTAAATGAAATGAAAGAGGAAAGTGTTTCAGCCTCTAAAGTCAGCAAAGAAGCTGTCAAACAGTTTATCAGTGAAAGCAAGGATCTTATGCAAGCGTGGAAATCCGACGTAGAGCCTCATAAAAACGAAATACAAAAACGGATCAAAGAGATTGAAAACACACTTGGAGAATTAGAAAGCGTACTGGCTGAACCAAACAAATAGGCTCTTGCAGCAAAGATTAGCTACTGTAAACTATTTGTTATCTTCATAAAACAGTTTGTTCACTTTTCTCACGGTGTACCGATAATATTATTACATGGTCAAAAAGCAGGAACTTATAAAATGACAATCTAAAGTAAGAAAGAAACAACTGAATTATTGCTTCATAATCGAAGTAGTAATTCTTCAGAAAAAATAATTTCTAAAAATTTAGTCAATTTAACCTTTATTAATTTTTACTTTATTGTCATAATATATAGAAAACGATTTTTAAAAAGTAGGTGAATCTGTTATGCAAGAGAAAAATTATTCTGTTAAAGAAGCTATGCTATACAGTCACAGAGTGGCTCAGCTAAGCAAAGCTTTATGGAAATCGATTGAAAAAGATTGGCAAAATTGGATTAAACCTTATGATCTAAACATTAATGAACACCATATTTTGTGGATTGCATACCACCTAAACGGCGCATCCATTTCTGATGTTGCGAAATTCGGAGTTATGCATGTGTCAACCGCCTTTAACTTTTCGAAAAAATTAGAGGAGCGAGGACTGCTTATTTTCTTGAAAAAGGAAAATGATAAGCGAAACACATACATTCAAATCACAGAAGAAGGAGAAAAAATCATCCTTAGCTTAATGGAGAATTTCGAACCTTCTAACAACGCTGTTTTTGAAGCATCACTTCCGCTTTATAATTTATATGGCAAATATCCGGACATGATTGAAATTATGGCGATCATCCGCAATATTTACGGTGATGATTTCATGAAAATTTTTGAAACTTCCTTCAGTAATATCGATAAACAAATTTCTGAAGTAGACGGCAAATTAGTCAATGATGGTAGCAAAGAAGTAGAGCCTGTCTAACTGTCGGCTTTATAATGACTTTTGCAATTCCTTCATTAAAGAAACATAAATGCCTTGTTTTAGGCAAGCCTGAATTAATTCTCCAGGTGAAATTGAAGAGATGAGCTTTGACTTCAATTCAATAAGAAGCGGATTAAACGTAACATATCCCTCCGCTTTTTGTTTTTCGACCTTTTTGCTCAAATTATCACAAAGATTTAACAACTCTTCCGTTTCTTTCCTCGATAAATTTTTATTTATTATCAAATAATATAACTGCATCTCCGTGTCGCCGATCATCCGCAAAATCAATTGCTGATGGTATTCGAGCTTGTCTAATCTTTTTTCTAACTCATCCATTATAAACACCGCATTTCATTTAAATTTCACACCGAAATTACATTCATTTGCATCCTTTTTTGTCACTAAATATGTATTGCTTTTTAAATCAAATCATCGTAAAGTAGTCTAGTGTTTTAATCAATTTCTCCCTGCGGAGGTCAATGTTAACATGCATTGTTGGAAATCTATTAACAAAAGTAAACAATATGGCCGTTCAAGAATCAGAATGTTATCCCTCTTATTTATGCTGTGCTGCTTCATTCTCATTTATCCGATTTTCAGCTTCTTCGCTGTGAACAATTTGAGTGATCGGTATGCTCTGCTATTTATTGTTGGGATTATATTGCTTTATCCCATTCATAAACTGCTGCATTTCATACCGCTGTTAGCAGTAGCAAAAAGAACATCGTTTACTTTGAAAGCAAGAAATTATTTAGCATTCGATATTATGCTAATTGCGCCACTAAGAAAAAGACTATTTATTATTGTTTTAATTACGCCATTTCTGTTGATCTCAACAACGTTGCTGATTGGATGCATACTATTGCCTATATATGCGCATTATTTCATTATTCTATTTTCTTTTCATTTCGGTCTATGTGCCTCTGATTTTATCATGCTGAAAAATATCTTACAATCTCCGCATAGATGCTTTATTGAAGAAAATGAAGAAAGCTTTGAAATTTTAGTGGATCAGCCATAATTGTTAAGGCATATGCTTATGAACTCTTTAGCAAACTCCTCACTATCTTTTTTTGGTGTTATTTGTTATGTTATTCATACAGAAATTGTATGAGGAATTAAGGGGGAATTTCATATGCCTTCACTATATACAGCTGCTTTCATCATTTTTGCTGGTCTATTTTTATACAATATTAACAGTATGACGAACCGACTGTGTGTACAAAAGGAAATTGCCGAGGAAAAACAACTGGGGATTTATCGGACAATCAATGTATGCATAACGATTCTATTACTCTCTTCATATGTAAAAATCTCATTTACATAAAGGAAGGTGAAGCATTTTCGCTTCACCTTTTTGCTTGCTTTTATAACCAAGTAGCACCGATTATGATTAAAAGTATGAAAAGTACTACCAATAGAGCAAATCCACTTCCTGCAACACCACAACCTCCGCTAAAACTTTCACTGCATCCGCAGCTTTCTCTAGACATCCCGTTTCCTCCCTTCAGGATTATAAATGTAGCGACATCTACCTATTTTAAGATGGAATTCTTTAGCAAATAAATGCTGCTCCTACAATAATTAACAAAATGAACAATACGACCAATAAAGCAAAACCATTTTGATTTCCGCAGCTCATTTTTCATACCTCCTTTGTTTTATACGTTACATTTTATGTAGAAAGACGGGAAGTGGATAGGTATGAGCCCACCATTTTCCTTTTATTTGAAATAAAACAGATAATTTTTTGCGAAAAAAATTTTTTATGATATAGTAGGCTTGTAACATTATTAGAATTTTAAAAATTATTAGGGGTTGTTAAAATGAAAAAATGGTTAGTTCCCGTTGCGCTTACAGCTGGATTAATTGGTCTGACAGCATGTAGCAACGGCGAGTCTGAAGCGGTTGTGGAAACAAAAGCGGGGAATATTACACAGGAGGAATTTTATGAAGCGCTGAAAGAAGCAAGCGGTGACCAAGTATTGCAGCAACTTGTTTATGAAAAAATTCTTTCTGATAAATATGAAGTAACGGATGAAGAAGTAGATGAGCGTGTACAAGCTGTTAAAGATCAGTTAGGCGATCAGTTCGAAACTGCTCTTTTATCATATGGCTATAAAAGTGAAGAAGATCTGAGAAATCAGTTCAAAGTCGCTATGCTTCAAGAAAAAGCTGCGCTTAGCGAAGTTGAAGTGACGGAAGAAGAAATGAAACAATATTATGAAGATTACAAGCCGAATATTACGGCTCGTCACATTTTAGTTGAAGATGAAGCAACAGCGAAGGAAGTAAAACAAAAGCTTGACGAAGGAGCAGATTTTGCTGAGCTTGCAAAAGAGTATTCAACGGACACTGCTTCTGCCGAAAATGGAGGAGACCTTGGTTCAATCGCACAAGATGCCAATATGGTTCCCGAATTTTTAGAAGCTGCTTTTGCATTAGAAGTTGGTCAAATTAGCGATCCGGTTCAATCTGAATATGGTTACCACATCATTGAAGTAACAGCAATTGATGAAAAACCATCGTACGAAGATATGAAAGAAGATATCGAATATGAATTGAAAGTTTCTAAGCTTGACCAAGCAGCAATGGAAAAAGCAATGCAAGATGAAGTAAAAGAAGCTGACGTTAAAATTAAAGACAAAGATTTAGACGGCTTATTTGATACTTCAAATGAAAAAAGCGAAGAATAAAACATTTAAAACAAAGGGTGTTTTCAGCAGTGTATTTTCACTGATGAAACACCCTTTTTCGCGCAAATCACCCGGCTTCCTCAGAAGCATCCTGTATTTTTCTCGCTTTTTCCTCCTGCATTCGCTCCATATATTTTTGTCCCTCTTGCTCAATGAAATCATTTTCGATTTTGCTTTCCTCTCTGCCTGTCTTAATGACCATAACTGCGCTCACCGCAATACCGACTATACAGCTTATGATAAAAAATGATGACATCCTCATACTCCTTTCCATTCAATAATTGCTTGTCCTGCTGATGCTATATTGTATGCGAAGCTAAATGAGATATGCTTCTTTTTCTATCATTTTTTAGTAGAAAAGCAAAAGTGGAGAAGAATATCAAATTCCCCTCCACTTTTTACTTTATTATTTCACTTGCTCTGAATTTTCATAGCGGCTGTCCAAATAGTCTGCTATGTGGACGATGTAGCCTTCGATTGTTTGCGGGCTTCTTATACAGGAGCCCCATTCCGGCAATCCGTGGTGACATAAAATACAGTGCGATACAGCATGAAGTTCCTCCATGGAAATGGCAATCTCTTCAGCCTCCAGTATTTTCGTAAAGAACAGAACCCCATACGGAATATGGCCAATCATCACGCCTAGTTGATCCATAATGATTCCGGAAGGTTTTCTGTCGCTGAAATCGCCTGTTGCTGTTGGAAATAAGAAAGAAAATTCCTCGTACTCTTTTCCTGCATGGTCGTACTCTAAAATTTTGCCGATATCATGATACAAAATGCTCGTCATGACAATATCATAATTCGGATCTGAATCTTGATATTGCATCATTCCGTACAACATTTTATACAGATGGTCGATTGTTTCCTTCCAAACAAAATTTTGCGGATTATTCGTTCCCGCCTTAATTTGATTCCACAACTCAACCTTATGTGCTTTTTCCACGACATTAATGAGCTTCATCACACCTTCATAATGATTTTGCTCGACTTTTAAAATGAAACGGGCAAATCGCATTAATCCGACCGTATGCTTCAATAGGCCGCCCAAATAATTATGATGGAACCCTTTTGCCGCCGGACGAATGGAAAACTGCTTCCAAAAACGATTCATCGCACCGATTGATATTTCTTTATACGGCGATTGCAGTTCATGTAAATATGAAAACAGTTCAACTGTCAATTCTTCTAAATCTTGTGCTGTGTACGGTAATAATGAAAAAGGATTGATCCCTTCCTTGCTTGGTGTCATTTTATAGACAGTAATCGATTTAAAGCCTTTATAGTCCTCGACTCTGCCTTCTACAGTAAAAACAGAGTATTCATCGAGAATTGGTACATAATGCTCTACTTCACCGTTGTTATCCCACATTTTCGCATTGAACGTGCCATTGTTGTTACTGAATCTTATTTTCAGAAATTGCTTATTTGTTTTTGTCATTTCAACCGAATAATCATTCAAAAGCAGCGTCACTTTTATGTTGTTTCCCTGCACCTCGTTCTCCAGTGAGAAGGCCTCTTCCGTATTTGGCAGAACAGGCGTCGGATAGGCAGCAAGAATCTCCTTGCGCTGTTCCGGGGAACAATCATATTCAACCGGAATTTTATCATAAAAATACGATCCATTTTTTATCAACACTGTCACCCATTTCTAAGTTCATTTCCTCAATCTTATTGTAACTGTTTCCAAGCCTATTATAAAGTAAGCTTTGTTCCGGATAATTGTACAATTTGCGCTTTATTGAAATACGGCAGCAAATAATCGTGACAGGTAAAGAAAATAATTTGCTGCTTGTTTTGAAGGCTCTTCAGTATATTCATGACATTCTCGACTCTGCCGCGATCAAAGTTAACAAAGCCGTCATCAATAATAATCGGCATCGCATGATTGGCATACACATGCCCTGCAAGGGATAGCCGAAGCGCGACATAAATACCCTCCTGAGTCCCTCTGCTTACTTCCTTCGCTTCGAATACGACACCGTCCTTTCGCTGAAGCATTAGACCTTCGTCTTCGTCCTTCCAATAAAGGCTAATGTATTCTCCGTCTGTGATTGCCTCGACGAACTTTTCGGCATTGCGAAGTATTTCCGGAAACTTTTCACTTTTATAGGAATGAACCACCTTATTTAACATATTTTTCGCCAAAGATAATGCCATCCATTCCTTCGCTTGCTCATCCAACTCGGACTTTTTCGCGTAATATTGAAAGCTGCGTTCGTCAAAGCTACCGGCCTCTTCAAGCTGCTGAATACGAAGTCTCCGGTCGGCTAACTGTTCATCAAGTTCAGACAAACGCTGCTCACAAACAGTTTTCTCTTCTTCAAGCTCACTGACAGAGTAACTGTTAATCGCTGCTTCGCTTTGCTCCCAATATCGTCTTTCCTCTTCATAAGGAGCTAGCTGCAGCTGCATAATCTCTAACTTCTCCTTGTAGCCAGCCTTTTCTTTCGCAAGCTGAACTTTCATTAAAAATTCCGCTTCATTCTCACAGGCTGCAGATGTGAACAGTTCTTGCAATTGTTCATGAAAATGCGCTTTTTGAAGCTGAAGCTCACGAAGCTCTTCATCTAGATTGCGAATTGACTCATTCCATTCTTCGCGTTGAAGCGCTCCTTTATTCGTTTCCTCCAACTGGTTCTTTAATAGCAGCGCTGCCTCAACATACGATTCAGTCGTAATATGCGCATACTGCTTACAATAATCAATCAGCATTTCTTCTGCAGAACTGATTTGATTATTTAACGCTTCTATTTTTTCTATTAAATGCTTGTTCTCATAAATATAGTTTTTCAGCTTGGCAATAGCTTCATACAAAAGCGGCAGCATTGAGGTAGAAATGTGCTGTCCGTTCAGTCTCCAATCATGAAGGACTTGCTCTTTTTCCAATTGCAGCCGTGCCATATCCTGTTCCCATTTTTCAAATTCATCAATGGTCCGATAAAACAGCGCCTCATGCTCCGCCTTTTTCACCGCTTCATTTTGCAGTAAACGAGAAGTTTCATAGTCACGGTCAAGCAAAGTCATCGCATGTTTAATTTCATCTTTAGACACCGGACCGGTATGATTGATCATCTCATTTCGTTGTTGTTGCAGCTCTTGCAACTGCTCTTGCAAATCAGCGATGATTGACGGCGGCACAAAGCTTCCCCTAAACAGGAAAACAATGATTGTCGCTATCAGCATAACAACTGCTAACAGCCATTGTTGCATCATGAATGATACACCTGCACCTATAAGCAATGCTGCAAAAATAATTAGGAACAATTGACGGCCATGTTTTTTACCGGCCGCTTCCTTTTCCTTACCCTTTTTAATTTGCTTTTCTAAGGAATGAATCGATTGATTGATGAGCTCGAGTTGCATATTAGCTGAGCTGGCATTTTCATATCGATCGACTTGCTTTTCGAGCGCCGCTTTATCATTCTCTGATAACAAGCTCGACTTGAGATCTCGCATTCTTTTCTTAATCGCCTCGAGTGTTGCCTGCGCTTCTTCTTGCTTCTTATCTAATACTTCCTTGTCATGCTGCAGTTTTTTCTCCGTATGATCCAGCTTAAGAACACTTTCCTTTTTCATCGCAGAATGATCCAAACGAAGGATATCCTCATCATCCATATGAAGGTTCATTTCATCCTTAAGGCGCTGAATCCGATCATCATTTTGCTGCTTCTGCTGCTGTAAGTTTTGACGCTCATAAATCATTGATTCTGTTCTTGCACTTTTATCGACTGCAGATTGAACAGCCTCCTGATTGGCACGCAGCTGCTCATTAATCGGAATAGCCTCACGTTTATTTTCTGTTTGCTCTCTTCTGATTTTTGCCGATTGAATAGATGCTTCAATAGGAAGCAGAGCATTCTTCAGCTGTTGAAATTGCTCCTCCGCCTCTGCCGGAACGACAATTCCCTCCATCTCATAAAGCTTTTGACGCAATCTGGCTTCTTCTAATAAAAGCGGCTCAGCCGTCAAATAGTTGCGGCTTAATTTAATTTCATCGCGAAGCTTTATTAAACGCTCTTCGATTTGCAGCTTCTCTTCAGAAAACCGACGAAAATCTTCCTTATGCTGTTCATATAAGTCTTGTTCGCTTCCTGCCTGATTCAGACTTTCATAGGATGTTTGCGTATCCATTAACAGCTGATTAATCTTAGGAAGCTTTCCAGCCGGTTTAAAGTTCGCTTCCATCTCTTTTTGCAAATGCTGCTCGGCTTTCAGTAAATCATCGCTGCCAAGCAATCCGGCAGAAAGCATGAAACGGCTCACTTCATTTTCACTCAGCTTCTGTAGCTCGCTTAACCCGTTTAAGTCGAAGGAAAAAATCGATTGATAAGCAGATTTATCCATCCCTTGAAGCAAAGCGTGCAATTCGGCATCTGTACCTGTTCGGCCATCCTTGTATGTGACGGTCACATCTCCGCTTGCTTTTCCCTTTATTCGTTGTACCGTTACGACACCGTCTTTCTCCGTTTCCAGCACTAATTTGCCTCCATAAGCTGAATGGTCCTTCGGCTCATAGCGATTTTCATTTTGTGTCTTTGCAGGAAAACCGAATAAAATACTATGAATAAAGCTCATAATCGTTGATTTGCCAGCTTCATTTTCACCGAAAAACACTTGAAAATCCTGCAAATCTGTAAAAGAGCAATCTTTCATTTTTCCGTAACCGTATATATGTATCTCTTTTATTCTCATCGTTCATTCCCTCCTCTCGTCAGCAGCATCGCAAGCATTTGCTTCGCTTCTTCAATCAGCTGCTTTTTCTCCTCAGAAGACAATTCGCTAATATATTTTCTTCCTAAGGAATGCTTGTATAAAGGTTGGATTGCTTCAAACACATCCTGCTCTGTCCATTCGTAACCATTGATCAACTCCAAGATTGGATGGCTGCTGTCGCTAACGACCGTTTCCGCTATCGCAATAGCATACGGATAAACAAAATGCTGCTTGTATTCTTCCTCTTCTTGAAGGATTTCCAATAAATCATGCTGAAAGTTTTCATACATCATAAAATCGCTGCAGTGATTCAGCTTAATTTCCACAAGCATGCCGCAGCTATCCTTTCTGATATTCTCCATCTGCGCGCGGCATTTTATCAAGAGGTTGTCAAAGCTGTCATTTTCATCAAGCGACACGGAGATTGAATCCCACACAACCGCTGAGGTCGGAACAAATTCCAATTGCGCTTGCTTGCCTTGAAGCTTTACATAATAACAGCCCTTCATTCCGGACTCCTTCTTATGCCGCCCCTGAATATTCCCCGGATAAATGATTGGTGGTGATGATACAAGCTCCTGCCGTTTATGAATATGTCCCAACGCCCAATAGTCAAACGCTTTTTGCACCAATTCATCAACTGTGAACGGCGCATAACGGCTGTGCTCCGATTGACCTTCTACGCTGCCGTGAAGCATGCCGATATGGTAGTCCGCTCCAGGCTTTTTCACATATTTATCGACGATGCTCTGATTAACGTGCTGTGTTGGATAGCTGTAGCCGTAAATATACGTTACGCTGTCTCCCTTCTTAAATTCTTTTACTTCCGCTTGACCGGAAAATATATGTACATTGCTAGGCTGTTCAATCGAAATCCATTTACCGCCGAGATGATCATGATTTCCGTGAATAATATACACTTGAATGTCATGCTGTTTCAGTCTTTCCATTTCTTTGCGAAACTTCACCTGCGTACGAAGATTGCGGTTTTCCCCGTCATACAAATCTCCTGAAAAAAGCACGAAGTCAACCTCTCTCGTAATCGCTTCATCAATGATTTTTTGAAGCGATTCAAAAGTTGAATCTTTTATTTGCTGAAGCAGCTCCTCAGGAAGCTTTCTCAAACCTTTAAATGGGCTGTCCAAATGCAGGTCGGCCGCATGTATAAATGTTATTTTCTTCACCAATATCACCCTTTTTATTCCGTTTTGCTATACATCTTTTATTTACTTCATTGTAGCATAAACGGGAACATACTTTCTTATTTTTCTATTAATAGAGTGTCTATCATCCGATTGTAACTTTACATTTTATGGTTTACGTGTGAAAATAAAGAAAAAACAGAATTGTAGGGTGGGGGATTTTGATGAAAGCTTACAAATTAACAGCATTTGATGCAGCTGGCGAAAAATTACTCGATGAAACGATTCAAGCAGCAAACGATGAAGAAGCAAAAGAAAAAGGGACAAACCTGTTAGCCGAGAAAAACCTTGAAGAAACAACACACCGCTGCACATCACCAAGCGGAAAACTCGTTCTATTTCATAGGTAATAAGAAAAACTGACACCAGTCCTTTTTGGTGAGATACATACTCAAGAATCGGCAATCATCTTCGTTGATTGCCTTCTTAGAATATGTTGACATGCGGCAAAGTGGTCCGTTCAGCGACATATGGACGGGAGTCCGCTGACTGAGATATAAAAAACAGAAATGTGTAGAACGCCCGCATAGCAGCGACCGGCAATCTCCAATCCGGCTAGAAGCTTGCTTTTCACCTTCTAGATGGGATTGGAGACTGGACGTCGATTCACTCTATTCAAACTTATACACATGGATAATTTATTTACTACGATATAATACCCCATCGACTAATGACACGATTGGCTTTTGATACCTTACATTCTGTCAAAAAATCCGATAGTGTAACCATTTCTCTCTTTTTTTAGCTATTCAAGCCGCTTTTCGTGAATAAAAGGCCACTTTTACTTAAAAAACTCTCACTTCTCGGTGTTTCATGAGATATTATCTCTAAATATAGCCGTTACACAAACTATAAAAATACGTAACAGTCTTTACAAACAGAGCCTAAACAAAAGCGGAAGCGCCCCGTTTCACAACAAAAAAAGACTAAATCTATAATTAGTCTTTTTTATATGTCGTTTATTTCCCTTTAAAAACCGGCTTTCTTTTTTCAAGAAAAGCTCGTATGCCTTCTTTATGATCTTCCGTTGTTCTCATATTGCCTTGTCCGTACTTTTCAAGCTCCAACATTTTAATCAGCTCAGGCCGATTTCTCTCAACAAATATCTTCTTTGTTTTGATCATAGCTTTTGTCGGGCTTTGCAGCCATTGCGTTACTTTTGCCTGTACCGCTTCGGCCAAATTGTCCTCGACTACCTCATGAATCAAGCCTTTCTCCAACGCCTGCTGAGCTGTCAGCACTTTGCCTTCCCAAATCAATTCCTTCGCTTTCACTTCTCCAATCTTTTGACTAAGGAAAAAATGAGAGCCGCCATCTGGGATTAATCCAATGCCGATGAAATTCATTGCGATTTTAGCATCCTTATCCACCATCAGATGATCCGTCGCTAATGCCAGTCCCAATCCGAGTCCGGCTGCTGCCCCATGAATAGCAGATATCGTCAGCTTCGGCATGCTGTAGAGCGTAATGGCGATATCGCTGATTTGATCCATAATGGTATCAAAATCTGCCAAATCAGTGCCTTGAAGCATTGTTTTAATATCTCCGCCAGAGGAAAACGCTTTCCCTGATCCTTTCAAAATCATAACATCAATGTCATCATCAAAGCTGATTTCCTTGATCGCATGCAAGAAATTTTGCAAAAGATTCATGTCCAATGCATTCATGGATTGCGGCCTGTTAAAAATAATCGTCGCCACACGCTCGGCTTTCTCAACTAAGATTGGCTCTGCATGAGAAGCCGTATTCACTTCAGTCAAAACAATTCCCCCTTAAACAAATATAGAGCTTTTCTCCCTCTATTATACCTCCGGGCACTAGCGGATAAAAC
>JBJFHH010000159.1:14109-26214 GCA_051893475.1 Bacillus sp. (in: firmicutes)
AAGTGCTGAATCGTACCTGTTACCGGATCGATGAACTTGCTCGCAGCTCCGCAACCGATACCGATAATTGATTGCTGCTCTTCCATTATCATAATATTGTAGATGCTCTCTTTGCCCGGGAATGAGTATCCGACATTCTCCAAATTCCCTAAAATATTTTTTTGACGATACAAATAATATGGCTCATAGTTGTGTTCCGCTGTCCACGCTTCTGCCATATTCATCATTTTTTCGACTTCCGAACGATCCGCCACTTTGTATTTACGCTTATTTTGCGTCATTTCTGAAGCGCGCTTGAATGATAATGTATGGACCGTCAATGATTCCGGCATCAGTTTTTCTGTTTCATCCAAAGTATGTTGGAATTCCTTCGTTCCCTCACCCGGCAAACCAATGATTAAATCCATATTGATATTATTCATGCCCATGCTTCGTGACAGATGGTACTTCTCAATCGTCTCTTCTACGGTATGATGACGTCCAATCGCCTTCAATGTTTCGCTGATGTACGATTGCGGATTGATGCTGATGCGATCAATATGCCATTTTTTCAACACTTCCAGTTTTTCCGGTGTAATCGTATCCGGACGACCCGCTTCAACGGTAACCTCTCTGACATTTTTCACATCTGGGAAGTATTTGTACATATCTTCATATAACGCATCCATTTCCTCTGCGGTAATGCTTGTCGGAGTGCCTCCACCATAATAAATCGTTGTAATCGGAATGTTCATTTCCTTCAACGCTGTACCGATTTCGCGCAATTCATAATGTAATCCAGCTAAAAACGAATTGACCGATCCTTGACGGCCATTAATGGCATACGCCGGGAATGTGCAATAAGCGCATTTTGTCGGACAGAACGGAATCCCGATATAAATGCTGACCTCATTGCGCAGATCATATAAATCAGGAACAACAGTTAATTGACGATCAATGATATGCTGCATCAACTGAATTTTTTCTTCACTGATCATGTATTGATCGCGCAGCATTTGATGCGCTTCTTCTTTCGTTGCGCCTTCTCTTAATGCCTTGTGCAAAATTTTCGTCGGACGTATGCCCGTCAAAAAACCCCATTTCTGAATGATGCCTGTCATTTCCTGCAATGTATTCAAATAAACAGCCGAGACAGCATTTTTCAATTGCTTGAACGCTTCCTTCTCGCCTAAATGCTTCACGTCCTTCGTTGAAGCTGCCGTAAAGACCGCGCTACTGTTTTTATCTTTCAATGTAAGCGTAACTTCCAGCAGTTCTTTTTCCTCTACTGAAAATTCCGCAATCATTTGCGCTTCCGGAAACTCCTTCAGACGCACCTGAGATTCTTCGTAAAACAAATTGGTTATTAACTGTAACGGTCTTTGGAATCTTTCATCCTTCAGACCTTTAATTTCTATTTGCAACCCTATCACCTATTTTAATTCGTATATTGACAATCCATTTGCTGCTACTAGTGTACATAAAACCATGCAACAAGGTCAATATTGCCGTATTGCTATTTCAATAAGTTCAGCTTTTCCAGAAATTCCAGCTGATATTGCTTACGGAACAATTCCTTCACTGTAAAAGCGACTCCATCATCATCATTCGAGCGAGCAATCCAATCCGCTCTGCGTTTCAGCTCCTTATCTCCATTGCCCATCGCCACTCCTAACCCTGCCCCTAAAACCATTTCCAAATCGGTTCCACTCGCTCCGATGGCAACCATTTCTTTTTTCGTCACTTCTAAATGTTCCGCTAAATACAAGATGCCTTTCCAATTGCTGACCTGTTCCGGCCCAATAACAGTTACGCCGTTCTCCAATTCTGTAATCGCTATGTCACTGAACATATTGCTTAAAACATACCTTATATCTCTCTGTTCCTTCAGACTGTTAAAAACCGCTTCAATGCTAAGCGGCGTATTTGGGTGTTCCTGCAAATATTCGCTGATACTATCTACATAATGCTGTGTATACGTTTTCGGTTCATTGACATACATAATCGCCTTACCGAGCATATTTTCAGGTACGTTGATTCTGGATGAAACCTCAGATTCCTCAAAATTCACCTTGAATCGGCAGTCTGCTCCTTCAAGAAGTTTCACAATATCCAAAGTCGTGTTTTCTGCTATTTTTTTCACAAATAACGGTTTATTTATCGATGTGCCGACAAATGATCCGTTTGCCGCCACAATCATGATTGGACCTTTAAGCGCCTTGACAACCTTTTTACTGAATTGATAATTGCGGGAAGTGACTAAAACAACTGCTGCCCCTTTTGACTGTACATATTCGATGGCTTCCTTTGTCGCTTTGCTGATGCGTCCATTCGATTGCAGCAAGGCACCATCTATATTAACCGCCAGAAGCTTATACACCATGCTGATCTCCCCTTCTTATAATGTCCTGCTTTTATAAATATGAAAGCATAAAGAACAGTAGAACAGCACGAATAAAAAAACGCCCGGATTCCGGACGTTTTTTACTTATTACGCTTTTAAAGAACCGTACAATTCTTCAAGCGGCTTCATAATGATTTTATTCAATTCACCGAATAGCAGGCTTAAACGCTGCTCAGCCTCCATTAATTTGGAAATTGTCGGATGCTGCTGCACAAGCTGCAATTGCTTTTGGGCATGTTCAATCTCTTCTTGGGTAATCTCATGTCCCATCATTTGCTTTTGCTGCAATTTCAGCTGAAGCTCGCGGAAATGATCGAACATTTTCCTTGCAATATCATCCTGGTTAACAGCTTCAATCAACTGTTTCAGTTCCACATATTCGTTGCTTTCACGAATTCCTTTTTCCAATTCATAAGCAAAATCATACAAGTTCGCAGTCATGACGACACCCCTCTACATATTAATGAACCATAGAAATAAACCTTGCACCAAGCCGATTAAACCGCCGAGAAAAGCGCCTAAAAAGGTAATCATTCCTAATTCACGCTTAGCGATGTCAACAATTAAGTTCTCCAGTCTTTCCAATGAGAAAGAATTGACTTGATCTCGGATAATCTCTTGGATTTGAAGCTTTTTCAATAATGGTTCCACCTGTAAAAATACTCTTTCAAAAAAGATATCCATAACCTTCGGAATAATCTTCTCATTTATAAGTGTATCATACTTATGAGCAAGCTCAGATACCGGCATATCGAAGTACTTTTCTAATTGCAGCATCGGGATAAGCTCACGTTCTAATGAGACTATTATTGTTTCTATACCCCATTTATTATAAGCATACTCTACTTGCTGACCCTTAAAAGTATTCCACTCTTTTCTAATTAATTCTGTGACAAGCTCTTGTGTGCCGTCTGAATCTAAAAAGTTTTGTATTTCCGGTAAAAATTTATCCGTTAGCTTTTCATTGCCCATGAACATTTGCACCATCGACCAAAGTCTTCCGCGGTCTTCAAAAAATCCTTCTATAATGTTTTCCACCTGTATTCTGCCTTCCTGACTCGCAAAGAAATCCTTTCCTTTTTGAAGAATCAGCTCGGACACATACGGAATTTTTTCATCAACCACTTCGACCAACTGTGCCGGCAAAACATCTGCCAGCAGTTCATGTTTATTTTCATCTATCCATTGTTCCGTCTTTCTTGTCACTACGGAAGCGATGCCTTTTTGAACCTTCGTGCTCGCATCGTACATACCGAACCTTTCAAGGCTGTCATTCACCGTTAAGTGACTATCTTTCAACTGATCAACCTGCCCTTGCATCCAATGTGTCACTTCTTGACGGAAAGAAGGGGTAATGATTTTCTGTTGAATGCTCTCAGCTGTCAGTAAATGCTCGACAACCGTCTTCCCCAGCTGTTCCGCCAGCTCTTCTCTTCTTTTAGGAATCAGCCCCGGTGTAAATGGCAGTCTTTTCTTAAATAAATAAATCGGATTATATGGTCTAAATAACATGCGAATAGCCACAAAGTTAGTAAATCCTCCGATAACCGCACCGACTACGACCATGATTGCGATTGTAACGAAATTATCCATATCTCTTTTGCCCCTTTAATTTCTCTATACCTTTCATATTATAGTAGCCAAGTCCATAATAGCAACAAGAACGAAAAACCGTTACCGGTCCTTTTTCATTTTTGAGTCCACTCCTTGATTTATCTTCATAGAAGAAGGGACCCGCGATTAGGCCCCTTCATTCATTAATTGTGACCAGTTCATCATTTCCGCAATGACTGCAGGAAAACAGATGAACGCATTGATCCATTTCAGCAGACTGCTCCAAGCCGTCTACCAGCTTTAACGTTTGAATGTCTTCATAAGCGCTGTATTCATCCAAATAATCGGTTATTTTCCCTTGATCGGCCAAAGAAGCGCTGCATTGCTTGCAAGAAATAGTAAGATTTCGGAAACCGTTGCACAAAGGACAAATAGACAACTATCATCATTCCTTTTACTGGTTTATTATTTACTATTTTGGTTATTTGCCGAGCTATCATACTTACCATTAATTGCAACTCATACACCTGCTCCAGCCTGCCATACTATTAGTACAAACCTCAAACATTGGGTTAAGCCGACAGGGCAATAGAAAATCCGCAAATCGCGAAAAGCCGGTTCTTTCTTATCTGGTGCAATTCCAGACAACCCAACCATCTTTGTTAAAATCGGTGTACATAATCCGTTTAGCAAAGCAAATAAAAAAAAGTGAGGTTATATTATGCAAAACCAATCATCTTCATCAAATAATTCATCATCCAATCAACTGCTTGTGGCAGGAGCTCAATCAGCACTTGACCAAATGAAGTATGAAATTTCGACGCAATTTGGTGTAACACTTGGACCTGACGCAACATCAAGAGCAAACGGATCAGTGGGCGGTGAAATTACAAAACGTCTTGTGCAAATGGCCGAACAGCAATTAGGCGGCTATTCCTCCCACTAAGAAGAAACTTTATCTCTAATATTATTTAAAAAGCTTAGGACCCTTGGCGGCCTTAAGCTTTTTTTGCTATTCGGAGTTTTTATGACTACAGAAGGGGTATATATAAGTAACGAGATAATAAAACATCTCGTTGATGGAATTGCTGGTGGTAGGTTGCTAAGAGCAAATGGGAAGTAAGTTAAATGGACTTATCCAACCATCCACAAATCTTAAAAAAGCATAGCAAGCGACAGCAAATTTTAAACACATCTTATTTGTTTAAAACCAAAGCGAAGGTAATACGCAGGCATCATTGCTAATGCTTATAACATAAGGATAAGCCCCAAAAGTGAACGTTCCGAACGGAAACAACAGTACAGTTTAATAATGAGACGAAAGATTCCTTCTTGATTTTAAAGTAAAAAACCAAGTTCTTTCGTGAAGGCAGCCGACCACCTATGGATTGAATTTCAATTGGCATGAAAGCCAAAAGAAGCTGGCAACGAGAAAAGTTCTTGTGCCAGCTTCTTTTTATTGCTCGGGATCAGGTTTGCTGAAAAATGTATAAACAATAAAATAGCCTAAAGTAACAAAGCTTGCAATAGCCAGTGTGACAGAAAACATTTCGATTTCCATTCCGACTCCCCCTTATACATCATTCGTTCTTATAATGCTAAATTATCATACAATAGCCGTGTGTATCGGACAGAAATCGAAACATTATTTGTCGTTACTGTGACCATTCAATGAACACAAATTAACTTTATTGACAAATATTACAACTTAAACAACCGCACTCTTTCCTGCCTGCATTTGATACATCAAGTAATATTTGCCTTCTAATTGCATCAGTTCATCATGCGTGCCTTTTTCAGCAATCTCGCCTTTATCCAGCACAATAATGCAATCGGCATTTTTAATGGTCGAAAGGCGATGGGCAATAATGAATGTGGTCCTTCCTTTTTTCAATACTTCCAACGCCTCTTGAATCAATGCTTCTGTTTCCGTATCAATATTCGAAGTTGCCTCATCCAATATTAAAATTGCCGGCTCAAACGCCAATGCTCTGGCAAAAGAAATTAACTGCCTTTGTCCTGACGATAAAGTGCTTCCTTTTTCAACAACAGGCGCATCGATGCCGTCTTCAATTCCATGTAAGACATTGTAAGCACCAACATCTCTTAATGCCCGCTCGACCTTTTCGCGAGAAATTCGCTCTTCATTTAAGCTGACATTGCTGGCAATTGTACCAGTAAATAAATACGGATCTTGAAGCACAATCCCCATATGCTCCCTTAACGCTTGATGAGGGATACCTTTAATATCTGAGCCGTCAATTTTGATGACACCTTCATCGCAATCATAATAACGGAACAGCAAGTTCATGATTGAGCTCTTGCCGGATCCTGTATGGCCGACGAATGCTACCGTTTCCCCTTGCTTCGCCTCAAATGAAATATCTTTCAGCACATATTCGCCCTTTTTGTAGCCGAATGAAACGTGTTCAAAAGAAACATCTCCATGATAGCGCGGAATATGCTGATTGCTTACCTCAATCCCCTCTTCATCGAGCATTTCAAATACGCGGTTTCCGGCGACAATCGCTTGTTCTAGATTGGCAAATTGATTGACGATTTGCTGTACCGGATTGAAAAGCCTGTTTAAATAATCGACAAATGCATATAACAAACCAATCGAGATGATGCCTTGACCATTGAGACTAATTCCACCGAAATAAGCAATAAATGCGACAAATGCCAAATTTTTAAAAACATGCACGAGGTTGAATGACGTTAAAGCATTGAGACGCATCATTTTATTTTGAAACGTGAAATGCTCATCGTTCAGCTTTTCAAAATCCCCTTGAATATTTTTTTCGCGTTTAAACGCTTGAATGATATTCATCCCTTGAATCGACTCATTGATCATACCGTTTATATCACTGATGCGCGCCCGTATCACGATATTGTATTTGGAGGCAAATTTACGGTAAACGATCGTCCATACAACGAGAATCGGAAGCAAAATCAGTGAAACGACCGCTAATCGCACATTCAAAATAAATAGTGCTACATAAATTCCGATAATCGAAATGGTGCTTGAAAAGAAAAATGCCAACACATTGACATACAATTCTTTTATCGCCTCCGTATCATTCGTTACCCGCGCCACTACCTTTCCTGCCGGCAAATTATCAAAGAAACGGATTGACAAGGTAGATAAATGTGAAAATACATCATTGCGCATTTTTTGAATAATTCGATTTGCCGCCTTTTGCAGCAAATAGCTTTGACCAAATAACAGAAAGGAGGCGATAACAATGAGACCGAAGTAAAGTCCGATCAGCTTGATAATTCTCGGGATCTCAGGTGCATAGAAGGACATTACTTCACTTGCCGTCAACACCTCTACAGGAAAGCTTTCAGCCCCGACAATGAGTGTATTGCCATCCACATCTCTTTTCCCCTGTGCCGGGATTTCTTCATCCGTCAAGATAAAATGCGAACCGACTTGTAAAATTGAATACTGTTCTCCCTTCTCTTCTCCTTCAGAAAAATAATCCTCTCTTTTCAGCCATTGCCCATGATAATCGACTGCATCATCTCCCTCTGCCGTCTCATACCAGGAAGTTTGAATTCCGACTATATGATGGTCGATTATTCTTTTAGCAACAAAAGGGCCGGCCAGTTCAGCAGCAACAGAAAAAGTAAGGAGTATTAAAGCGAAAATAATCGTCTTTTTATAGATCATTGCATATTGGAAAAACCGTCTGCCTGTGCTCACTTATTTCTCCCCCATTTCTTCCTCTAGCTGCTGTCTTTCAAATTGCTCCTTATACCAGCCGCCTTTATTTAATAACGACTGATGAGTCCCAGATTCGATCACCTTTCCATCTTCAAGCACGATAATGTTGTTGGCATGTTGAACAGCGGATAATCGGTGCGTCACGATAATCGTCGTCTTACCGGCACGTTCGCTCTGAATGTTACCGATAATTATCTTCTCTGTTTTCGCATCAACTGCTGATAATGAATCGTCAAGCAGTAAAATTTCCGGATCTTTTATTAAAGCGCGGGCAATCGAAATTCTTTGCTTTTGCCCTCCTGACAAAGCTACGCCTTTTTCGCCTACAAGCGTTTCGAGCCCTTCCGGCAATTGTGACAAGTCTTTTTCAAAATCTGCCAGCCTAATCGCCGCTTTCAACTCTTCTTCTGTCGCTTCAGGCTTTCCGAATAAAATATTGTCTTTAATGCTCTTAGAAAATAAGAAGGCATCCTGAGGTACATACCCTAGCCAACCTCTCATATCCTCTAATTTCACATCAGCAAGATTGCGTCCGGATACCGTTATTTCTCCGTCACCCAATGGATATTCACGCAACAGCTGGCGAACAAAGGTTGTTTTGCCGCTTCCCGTTTTCCCGACAATCCCTAAAGTCTCGCCGCGAATCAGTTGCACATCTACATTGCTCAAATTTTCAACAGACGAGGAAGGATATTGAAAGCTGACATCACGGAACACGATTTTCTCCGGATTGCCGATCTGCTCTGCCACATACTTGCTGTCACTCACATCTTGCTTATAGCTCAATGTATCTTGAACCCGGTCCAAGGAAGCATTACCGCGCTGCATGACATTAATTAATTCGCCAACAGCAAACATCGGCCAAATCAGCATACCTAAATACACATTAAAGCTGACAAGATCGCCAAGTGTAATCGACTGCTCAAATACCATCTTCGCACCGTATCCCAATCCGATTAAATAGGAAATACCGACAAGCACATTGATGGTCGGATCAAATAATGAATCAACAACAGCTACCTTCACATTTTTTTCGTACACTTCTTCTGTCATATCGCTGAATTTCTTCTCACTCTGCTTTTCTTGAACATATGCCCGAATGACACGGACACCGGCAACGGATTCCAATACGGAATCATTCAATTTTCCGAATGTTTGTTGCGCTTCCGTAAAATGGGCATGCAGCTTCTTTCCGTAAATATTCATCAGCAATGCCATAAACGGCAGCGGAATAATAGCCAGCAAAGTCAGCTTCCATGAAATCGAGAAGCCCATCATACAAATAATTGTTGTCGTAAACAGCACCGAATCCGTGAAAGACAATATTCCGAACCCGGCTGTCAATGTAATCGACTTAATATCATTGGTCGCACGCGCCATCAAATCACCGGTGCGATTCTTCTCAAAAAAAGTCGGCGTCATTTTCAATAGATGACCCATAAAGGTATAACGCAGTTTTCTTTCCAATAAGAAAGCTCCGCCATACAATCCCGACTGCCAAACAAATCCTGCTCCATATATAATGATAATAACGAGAACCATCAAACTGACGTACGAAATAATCATTTCCGCAGTAACCGTCTGCTGATGAATAGCATCAATGGTCATACCGACCAGTCTCGGCGGAATCATTTCCAAAATGTTAACGGTACATAATAAAAGAATCGCAATCGTATACCGTTTCCAGTTCTCCTTAAAAAACCAGCCGAGCTTTACATATACATCAAACATTGTATCCCCCCTAACATCAAACACTTCAATACCGTTTTATACCCCTCTTGTCTAAAAAACAAAAAAGCCCCCGTAACACGTACGAAAGCTTTTATCACGAACTCATATAAAAGCGCACGCTTCAACAATTGACAGCATGCGCATATAAACAAATACCGTTCATAGACAAGAAAGGATCAATGATTATACACCGACTGCCACAATATTCGATTTACTGTTTGCATTTGAATAAACTTCTTCATATCGTTCAGCCTCCTTTTCTTTAACACTCATAATATTATAATTTTTAGAATTAACTGTCAACTGCATATCCATTTTTTTCAAAATAGATTATTGATACCTTGCTTTACGATGTACATTGCATTACACTATCCCTAAAGGATGTGAAAATATGGATAAAGAGATATTAAAAGGAAGTATCGATATTTTATTATTATCACTCATTTCCCAAAAGGATTGCTATGGCTATGAAATGGTCAAATCCTTGAAAGAAAACAGTAAAGAGCTCTACAGCATGGGAGAAGGCACACTGTATCCGGCACTGAAACGACTAGAAAAGAAAAAATGGATTGAGTCTTACTGGCAGGAAGCTGATGCCGGTAAACGAAGAAAATACTACCGGATTACCGGTGTGGGAACGAAAGAACTCGCAAAAAAAATCGGTGACTGGAATGTCGTAAAAGAGTTAATCCAAAAAACGTCGGAGGGATTAACATGAAAGAAATCGAACAATATATCAAAAAAATTGTCGATCATACCGATTGTTCAAAAGAAGAAAAAGAGGATTTAGCTGAAGAGTTGACTGTCCATCTCGAAATACTGACGGAGGAAAATATCAAGCTGGGCATGTCCGAGCAAGAAGCTGTTCAGGAAGCCATCCGGATATTCGGTTCGGAGCATACAATCGGCGAACAGTTGCAGCAGGCGATGTTTCCGTATCGGCGCGAATTGCTCGTAACCATCAGCCTGAGCTTCATCGCACTTACCTTTGCCGCTTACTCCGTTTATTTATTTTACTTGCAGGAAGCTTCCAATATTGAGCTGCTGATTAATGTTTTGATTGGTCTCGGACTGCTGACTGCGACTGTTTCGCAAACTTTTAACACAAAGAGAAAACTCATCATTAACAGCCTTCTTGTCATGGCCCTGCTCGGTTCCGTAATGAATAGCCTAATGCTTGCTTATACCGATCATTACTTTACACAATTTTTGTTATTTTTGAATTATGGAATCATGTTAGCTATAATCGTCATGCTTTATATCACAACCATGCATAGCGCCTATTTCAACAAACCGTTTTCCAGATTACAGAAACTGATGCACTTCGTTAATATTACTGTCGGATTGGTCATTTTGGCGGCAACGTTATTTTTTGTTTGGGGCATACTCTTGTTCGGGGGCATGAGATGGGGATTAACGTTTATCTTTATACCTCTCGTCATCTGGCTAATCTTATATATCATTCAAGTAAAATTACAAAATAAAATACTCATTCACTCAATTTTCGCCCTATACGTTCTTTTCGTTGGAGCGATTCTATTATTTTTTCTTTATCCGTACATTTTAATGTAAAGGAAGCTAAGAGCCATGAAAAAAACAACTTTAATGATCATTTCGGTGATTGTTCTTGGACTGACCGGATTTTTCATCATACTCGGAAATATATTCGCAAAAGAAGATTACGAGAAGCAAACCGGACTCAGTGAAGTATTCGCATTATCCTTGAAAGGCAAATTGGCCTATGTACAATATGAAGACGGCAAGCCAACACTATTCATTGCCGATGAAAACGGAGAAATGCAAGAACTTATTGATGAAAAATCAGCACATCACACCATTTCTCATCTGGCTTTCTCAAATGACGGCACAAAATTATTATATGTCGTCAATAAAAAGGACAGCGAAAACAATACAACCGAACTTTTTGAATATAACCTCACAGACTATACAAAACAACAGCTTCTCTCACAAGAAGAAAACATTATAACAGAAGCTATTTACGCGCCCGACGGTGAAAGCTTGTATCTCCTCGGTGCCGGCACATTTGAAAATTATTCTCCAATCGCTCCTAAGAATCCGCATGACTTTAATATATTTCGATTTGACTTAAACATTAAACAACTTGAACAGCTCACTAATTTGGACAGCTATTCCATTGGCTCATTGGCTGTTTCCCGAAACGGTGAAAAACTTTATTTCATCCAGGATGATATGACCGATGCAGCAAGTGCCGATGAAATATTCAGCAACAAGCAGCAAATTTTTGAGATGGAAGTCTCCAATCCTGACAACCTCTCCATATTGAAAACAGTCGATCAAGACATCACTGATTTTGTCTTCTCTCCGGATGAAAAAGAAATTATCTTCCAGGCAGTAGCAGGTGAAAATAAGCAAGGAACTTATATGTATGAACTATTTTCATATAATCTTGAAACGAGAGAAGCAAAACAACTGACGCACTTAAATGAATATGCTGGCCGCCCTAAATTTTCGCATGACGGTTCGAAGGTTTACTTTATTGTCAACTTTAACTTTGCAAGCACAAGAGAAGATTATGCCATCCATTATTTGAACAGAAGCAATCTGACTGTTAAGCAAGTTTTAAAATTACAAAATTAAATAAAGGAGCTGCAAACGGACAATGGATTTATTTGATTTAGCTTTCCTTTTAGCAGGCATACTCATATTATTATTTGTCATTTTTTCT
>JBJFHH010000159.1:26314-39427 GCA_051893475.1 Bacillus sp. (in: firmicutes)
TCATTTTTTCTTTCAGGAAAAATTAAAGTGATTGATATCGTCTCAACTAATAAAAAATTCCTATATAACAAAAAAGCTGGCAGCGATGACTCTGCCAGCTTTTTTGTTATATTTATACCGCTTTCCGCAACAATACTCTCGAAGCAGCTCCATACAGTGCAACGACAACAACGCCGCATATAATCGCACTTGGAAGCATGTAAGATCCGTTATATAGGAAGGAGTACAGCGCAATCGGCTGGTCTTCCGGCGCGTACATGCCGAAGAAAATAATGCCCGTTGCAAAGTGACATAGGAATCGAAGCGTGCTACCTAGCAATACACCAGCTATTATATAGCCATTCGCTTTCGTTTTCTCTCCTTCGGCAAACTGCTGCTGTACAACTCCAGCAAAAATGCCGGCAATTCCGACGACTGTAAACGCCACAAAATAATCAATAAATGCCTGAACCGGCGTCGCAATCCACGGCTGCGTAACAACAAGCTGCAATGCCCCCAACAGAAAGCCTGTCGTTAAGCCTCCCTTTAATCCCCAGCGGAATGCCATGATAAAAATCGGCACCATCGCAATGGAAACCGATCCTCCCTGTGGCCAAATTCGTAAGGAAATGATACTGGACACATAATCAAGCAGTACTGCCAAGGCAGCAAAAACAGCCACTTCAACTAAAAACAAAGTTTTTTTCTTCATTTAAGACTCCTCCTCATAAGAAGGAAGCTCACACTTAAAGATACGATCGACTTCACCTTCACTGCTTCTTCAACGAAAAAAAGCAATGAAGGGACGGAATTGGATGCCCAAACATTGCTTTATCCAAAACCACATCCCTGCGCTGGCATTAACCAACAGGTTCAGAGGGTCAGAACTCTTTCGTTCACTCTCAGCAAAAGCTCCCCTTGTGGAAATTTTCATTTATTATATATCTACTTTACTATTAGTCAGCTATACATTCAACTGTTAAGCGAAACTTTCCTTTACACAACATATTTTACAACCCTCAATAGAAATGAAACCATACAATTGTTATGCAGAGATAACACAATTTTTCTCTAGACACACACGATTTTCATTTGATATCTTTATTTAGCATTACTTTCAAAACCTTCTGGAGGTGTCGTCTTGACCCACGAAAAAACCCTAGAAAACCTTGCTCAAAAAGGAGCCTGGGTTAGTATTTTCGCATACCTTTTTATGTCATCTATTAAACTCTCATTCGGCTATTTCGGACATTCCGAGGCATTAGTAGCAGATGGTTTAAATAATACAACCGATATCATCGCATCCGTTGCGGTATTAATCGGCTTAAAAATATCCGTCAAACCGCCCGATCGAGATCATCAGTACGGGCATACGAGAGCAGAAACAATCGCTTCTTTAATTGCCGCTTTCATTATGATTAGTGTCGGGCTTACCGTTATCATTCAGGCAATCGAATCATTGGTTACACCAAAGCTTGAAAATCCGACCACCTTTACAGCTATAGCGGCTGCCTTTTCAGCTATTTTCATGTTCGGCATTTATAACTATAATCGTCTATTAGCAAAAAAGACGAACAATGCCTCGCTCGCTGCTGTTGCAAAAGATAATTTATCAGATGCGCTCGTCAGTATCGGAGCATTAATTGGTATTTTTGGCACATGGATTGGCTTATCCTGGCTCGACCCACTGGCGGCATTTGTTGTTGGTTTCATTATTTGCAAGACAGCATGGGATATTTTCAAAGATGCCTCGCATAGTTTAACAGACGGTTTTGATGAGGAACTGCTCGAAAACATAAGCAAGACGATATCTGATACACCCGGGGTTTTAAATATCGAAGACGTTAAAGGGCGAATGCACGGAAATGATGTATTGGTTGAAGCTACTATTCAGGTCGAAAGTTCGTTGAATGTCATTGAAAGTCATCGCATTTCAGATGAAGTAGAGCATAATCTACACAATCAGCTTGGCATTAATTATGTCACTATTCATATAGAACCATATATTCCGTTTACGGATCACGATGCTAAAAAAGATTAAGCCTTTTTTAGCTTTTTTTTATTTTTCCTAAACATTGATTTTCTTTTTGCCAATAAAAGTGTAATATTAGTATTATCCATAATATACCATATACAATCTATTCTCATGTCGCAGCCTATTTCTATTTAAAGCAATACTGGAGGAAATACGTTATGCAAAATAAGATCGTCGAGCTGTTGTTATTGCAGAAAGATGAAATACTCGACCTCATGGGAAAACAACTGAACATATCGGCTACTGATCCACTAAAAGATACGAAGTTTGAAAATATTGCTTTAATCTTTAACATATATATTGACTCTTTGACAAAGAATGAATGTGATTTAAATACTTCTTTGAAAGCTATAGCCTCTAAAATTGCAAAAGAAAAAGCTTCAATCGACCTGCACTTGAATAAATTTATAAAAAAAATGAATGTAATCAGAGATGAACTATTTATTTTTATTGAGGATCATTTGGGCTCCTCATCAGAAATCAAGCAATCAAAGGAAATCATTTTGAAAGCACATGACGCATTACTGGATTATACCGTATCAGAATATATAAAGATCATGGTCAATTTGGGCATTCAAGAAAAGGAGCAGCTTTCAGAGGCTCATAAAGAGCGACTGATTATGCTTGGACAAATGACCTCCACTTTCGTGCACGAAATACGTAATCCGTTGACATCCATTAAAGGCTTTGTCCAATTGCTGAAAGCTGAATATCCGGATTTGAAATATTTAGATATCGTTACCGATGAAATAAAACAACTGAATGACCGCCTTACATTGTTCCTTACTTTCTCTAAAAAAAAACAACAGGAAAACCTTCAGCCTACCAGGTATGCTTTAAAAGATCTTATACAGGAAATCGAAACATTCCTCTATCCCAGCTTAGTCTTCAAAAATATCGAGGTCATCACTGATATCGATGAAACGATCTGCATCACCGTTCACCGCGAAGAGTTCAGGCAAGTACTGTTAAATATCCTTTTAAATGCTCTAGATGCCTTAGAACATTCGACGGATCCCAAAATCATGATTGAAGGCAAAGTAATGTCAACAGAAACAATTGAAATAAAAATTGCAAACAACGGTCCAAAAATCAGTGATGAACTGATATCCGATATTTTTAAGCCGTTCACCACAACGAAAAAAGCCGGAACCGGCATTGGACTTTTTGTGTGCAATCAAATTATCGAGAAGAATAACGGCACATTGTTCTGCTCTTCAACCGTGGACTGGACCACTTTCGTCATTACACTGCCTAAGACTTAACTTTCAGCAGAAATCTGTTAAAAAGGCTTCTTTAACAGGTTTCTGCTGAACAATGCTAGTTTAATGAATTGCCTTCTTTTTGAATCTGCCGCCCCTGACTTCAGCAATTGAGCCCACTGCAAGAAAGGCATCCGGATCGATTTCTTCAATAATGGATTTTAACTTTGCTTCTTCCAAACGAGTAATCACGCAAAAAATCACATTTTTATTTTCGCCGGTATAAGCTCCTTCGCCTGACAAATAAGTGACACCGCGTCCAAGTCTGGCCAGAATCGCTTCTGCTATTGCTTTATAATGCTCACTTATAATCCAGGCTGATTTCGATTCATCTAAGCCCAATATGACAATATCAATGGTCTTAAAGGCAACAAAATATGCCAGCAGCGAATACATTGCCCGATCCCAGCTATATATAAAACCTGCAGCACCTAAAATGAAAACATTGATAAACATGATGATTTCACCTACTGAAAACGGCAATCTTTTATTGAATAATATCGCCAAAATTTCCGTACCATCAAGCGATCCACCAAAGCGAATGACCAATCCGACACCGATTCCTAATATGATGCCTCCGAATACACTGGCCAGCAATACATCGTCCGTCACATTCGGGGCATCATGCAAAAGAAAAATAAAAATCGACAAAGATGTAATTCCGAACAAAGTTGAGACTGAAAATGTTTTGCCCATATGCTTATACCCTAAAAAAAAGAATGGCAGATTTAAAACAAATATAAACATCCCTAAATCAACACCCGTTTTATAAGAAAGCATAATCGATACGCCTGTTATTCCTCCGTCAATGACATGGTTAGGCACAAGGAACATCTCCAGACCGATTGCCATCATGAGAGCGCCCGTCAAAATAAATAATGCTCTTTTTGCGATTTGGCCTTTGCTTAATTGCTTATGCTTCGCTGTTTGCAGCATTTTCACTTGCAAATCTTCTTCTCCGACTCTCTCCAGCATGACTCACCCTTCCTTCCAAAATAAACCTCGTCATTAAAACAAAAGTTATCATAACCCACTTTCCTGAAATATATGCACCCTTAAAATATATGGATTATTCCGTCAAAAATATTTGCTATGCTGCTAATACTCGAAATGTTCGTTTGACTAGAAGTTCTGGATTTTCTATAATTATCTTAATCTATACTTTTCACGAGGTGATGCAAATGGGGCATTCGTAGTTCACAACACTCATCCTTGCCTTATCACTACGTATAAAGCAAAGATGAATCCGCACATATAAACAAACGTAGATTCACAAATCTTGGGAGGTGACTCCTTACTCGTCCATCAGACGGGATAAGGAAATTTATTTGGACATATTAAGCTTGGTTATTTTGGCACTGTTAATTGCTTTAACAGCATTTTTCGTAGCCACAGAATTTGCCATAGTAAAAGTAAGAAGCACAAGAATCGATCAGCTTGTAGAAGAAGGAAAAGCAGGAGCGATTGCTGCTAAAAAAGTCATTACGCATTTAGATGAATATTTGTCAGCCTGTCAACTCGGTATTACCGTGACTTCTCTAGGACTGGGCTGGATTGGGGAACCGGCTGTTGCCAGCGTTTTAGAACCTCTTTTAATCAAAATGAGCGTTCCGGAATCAGCAACACATATTATCTCATTCATCTTTGCTTTCGCGCTTGTTACGTATTTGCACGTTGTAATCGGAGAATTGGCACCAAAAACATTTGCCATTCAAAAAGCGGAAACCATTACAATGCTTGTAGCCCGCCCGATTATTCTATTCTACAAAGTCATGTTCCCATTTATCTGGGTACTGAATGGATCAGCACGTCTTGTGACAAAAATGTTCGGCCTGAAACCAGCTTCTGAAGGCGAACTGGCTCATACTGAGGAAGAACTGCGAATTATACTGTCTGACAGCTATAAAAGCGGTGAAATTAACCAATCAGAGTTCAAGTATGTCAACAAAATATTTGAATTCGACGATCGAATTGCAAAAGAGATTATGGTGCCACGTACCGAATTAGTCACTTTATCGGTGGATGATTCTTTAGAGCATGCTTTTACCGTAGTAAGAGAAGAACGCTTTACGCGCTATCCAATTATCGACGGCGATAAAGACCATATTCTCGGCATGATTAATGTGAAAGAACTATTCACATACATGCTGACTGCAGATGATTATAAAGACTTAACATTAGAACCACTCGTTCGACCTATCATTCGCATTATCGATACGGTTCCTATTCAGGAGTTGCTGATGAAAATGCAAAAGGAACGTATTCATATGGCCATCTTAATGGATGAATACGGCGGAACTTCCGGTTTAGTGACAGTTGAAGATATTTTGGAGGAAATCGTTGGCGAAATTCAGGATGAATTCGATTCAGATGAAATTGCTGAAATTCGAACAGTCGGAGAAAATCACTATATCATTGACGCAAAAGTGCTTGTCAGCCAAGTAAACGATTTGCTCGGTCTGGATATTAATGATGAAGATGTCGACACAATCGGCGGCTGGATTTTCACCGAGGATTACGAAGTCAAACAAGGCGATTGCATCACACATGAAAACTATCACTTTACCATTCTGGAAATGGAAGAACATCATATAAAATATATTGAAGTAACAAAAGTTGCAGAAGAAAAAGCAGCCGAACCAGACCAAGAACAAGCATCAGAAGACGCTACTGTCAATTCGGTCCATGAAACGGCTCATGCTTAGAACCAAAAGCGTAAACATCGCGTTTAGCACCACAACAATTCACAGAAAAAAACCGCTGGATTCCCGGCGGTTTTTTTCTGTTTACCTGCATGTAATGGTTAATCTAAGACCATACTACTTTAAAAGCCTCATTTCAGAAAAAGGAGAAAGAAAGATGAAATACATTGAAATCTGCCAGGATTGCCGCGGCAAAGGGAAAATTCCCTTTCTTCAATTCTTTTCAAAAAATTGTTCCTCATGCAATGGAAAAGGAAGAACCGTCAAGATTCTTCCCTCCAAACATCTGTGAATCTATTTTCCTAAGTATAACAACGAGCTCTCTAATATGCTATGGAGGGCTCAATTTGATCATCAACCGCTCTATTATATGGTTGAAAAATCCAATAGCACAGTCATCTCACTCATTTTTTCGCTATTCAGGCCGCTTTTACTTTAAATTTACAACTTTCCCGTATACTGCAGAACCAAAATTAGCCCCCCCAGCAGCCATACATAGACGGCAAAAATCTTCAAGGAATGCTTCTTTAAATATTGAATCATCCATTTTACAGCGATATAGCCGAATATAGCGGATGAAAGAATACCTATCGCCAGCGAAGATAAGGCAATTTGCTCTCCTTGTCCATCAAGCAAATCTCCCAATTGCAATACAATCGCACCGACAATTGCCGGCGTCGATAAAAGAAACGAAAAATAGGCTGCCGTCTCACGGTCAAGCTTGCGTATAAGCGCTGCCGCAATCGTCAGTCCTGATCGTGATAAGGCCGGAAAGATTGCTGCCGCCTGAAAGCTGCCGATAAAAAGAGCGTCACCATAGCCGATATCCGCCATCTTTCTCCTGCCCTGCTGAATCGTTTCCGCATACCAAAGCAAACATCCGGTCAGTAAAAACTCCCAGCCGATTGTTATTCCCGTTTTGGAAATACCGTCAAAATAATCCTTAAAGGTCAGTCCGACCAGAACAGCAGGTATCGTGCCGATGACTAGCAGCCAAGTAAGCTTCCCAAAAGGATTTTTCAGTATCTTTATAAATTCATGCTTATAAAATATTAATACCGCCAACAGCGTCCCGATATGAAGCATCGTATCGAGCAGCAATCCCGCCTCGTTTAAATCGAACAAATTTCTTCCCAAATACAAATGTCCAGTGCTGCTAATCGGCAAAAACTCTGTCAAACCCTGTATCAGCCCTAAAATAAACGCTTCTATTTTACCCAGCATAAGTCCCGTCCTTTATCCGCTATATTTACAAACAGGCCGTTACTTCATAGTAGGGTGCGATGATAGCCCTTTTTACTGCCATTTCAAAGAAATATATTTTACTTCTAAATATTCTTCTATCCCATACTTTCCGCCTTCTCGGCCGATTCCACTTTCCTTCATGCCGCCAAACGGCGCTTGAGCAACAGACGGCAAACCGTCATTTAAGCCGACAATTCCATATTGCAGCTCCTCTGCCATTGTTACAGCATCAGAAAGATTTTGCGTAAATACATAAGCGGCCAATCCATAAGGCGTATTATTGGCTCTTTCAATGACTTCTTCTTTCGTTTTGAAGGTTGCAATCGGCGCAAGCGGTCCGAATGTTTCTTCCGTCATGCAAAGCATTTCATCCATGGCATTTCCGATTACGATTGGCTGAATGAACAAGCCGTCCTGAGCAAATGACGTTTCCGTCAGCAGTTTACCGCCTTTTTGGACTGCGTCTTCCACATGCTCCTTCACTTTCTGTACAGCCTGCTCATCAATTAACGGACCGACTGTTACACCGTCCTCTAATCCATTCCCGACCTTCAATTGTCCGACTGCCGCGGCCATCTTTGCTGAGAATGTCTCATAGATCAACTCGTGAACGAAAATACGATTTGTGCAAATGCACGTTTGCCCGGCATTTCGAAATTTTGATTGTATAACGGCTGCAACAGCTTCATCTATTTTTGCATCTTCCATCACGATGAACGGTGCATGCCCGCCAAGCTCGAGCGAGATTTTCTTCATCGTATCGGCACTTTCCTTCATCAGCTGCTTGCCGATCTCCGTTGAACCGGTGAATGATACTTTCCGAACACGTTCGTCTTTCATCCACGCACGAGAAATTTCGCCAGCATCACCCGTTACTATATTTATCGCCCCCCGGTCAATCCCGGCCTCATAAGCCAACTCTACCAATTTAATGGCCGTCAGCGGTGTTTGTTTCGCTGGTTTAATCAAGGTTGTACAGCCTGCTGCCAATGCCGGTGCAATTTTTCTTGTAATCATCGCCGCCGGGAAATTCCACGGCGTAATCGCTGCAATTACCCCAACAGGTTGTTTTAAAACAATGATTCGTTTGCTCGGGTCGCTTGCAGGAATTGTCTCGCCGTATATACGTTTGCCTTCTTCCGCATACCATTCAACAAAGCTGTTGGCATATGTTATTTCACCCAATGCCTCGTTATATGGTTTTCCCTGCTCCAACGTCATCGTTTTTGCCAGTTCTTCCTTATTTTCATTAATCAGCTCAAACCATTTCCGTAATAAGACTGCTCTTTCTCCTGCTGTCTTTTTTGACCAATTCGGCAAAGCAGCATAAGCAGCGTCTGCCGCAGCAGCCGCTTCCTTGGCACCGCCCTTCGGAACAGTAGCAATCGCCTCATTCGTTGCCGGATTGGTAACGATAATTTGTTCCTCACATGTTATTTTCTCTCCGTTTATATAGATGTAACCCGTTTTCATATATGTAACCCCCATTTGTTCAAAAATTATTACTACTTAAATTATATCAACTTTTATGATCTTGTCCTTTTACAATGTATGCATTAAAACGGTATACATGACCATTTCCATTCTTTTGTCGGAATCGATGAATGGAAGATGGGCAAAATTTTCATAAGCAAGATGCGAAAGGAGATGAACAGTTCCTTATACATTATGTTTAATCTTATCATCATTTTCCTTTTGATTGCCTTCACTGCCTTTTTTGTTGCTTCTGAGTTCGCCATCGTCAAGGTGCGCAGCACAAGAATCGACCAACTGATTGCAGAAGGAAATACACGGGCGCTATCCGCTAAAACCGTAACAACAGCGCTCGATGAATATTTATCGGCCTGTCAACTTGGTATTACCTTAACCTCGCTCGGTCTCGGCTGGCTGGGGGAACCCACTGTAGAGCATTTATTGGCACCTATCATGACGCGCATTTCCGACAATGAAGCATTAATGTCGATTATCTCATTCGTCATCGCCTTTTTAGTGATTACGTTTTTGCATGTCGTAGTCGGTGAACTTGCACCGAAGACATTTGCTATTCAAAAAGCGGAAGCTGTTACGCTCGCTTGCTCCAAGCCTCTCATTTTGTTTTACCGCATTCTTTATCCGTTCATTTGGATTTTGAATCATTCAGCGACATTTTTTGTCGGCATATTCGGTTTGAAATCGGCATCGGAGCATGAAATGGCTCATTCCGAAGAAGAATTGCGCATCATTCTTTCGGAAAGCTTTAAGAGCGGGGAAATTAATCAGTCGGAATATAAATATGTCAATAAAATTTTTGAGTTTGACGAGCGCATCGCCAAAGAAATTATGGTGCCGCGAACAGAAATTATGACTGTGAACCAAGGAGATACGATTGCTGACATCATGAAGGTCGTTGAGAAGGAACGATATACACGCTATCCGGTAGTCGACGGCGATAAAGACAATATTGTCGGCATCATTAATATAAAAGAAATTTTGACGGATTGTATGAATAATTTCGAACTGATTGAGGCGCCGATTGATTCGTATATTCATTCTGTTGTAACAGTAATCGAGACACTGCCCATCCATGAACTGCTTGTTAATCTGCAAAAAAGTCATTCCCATATGGCGATTTTATTTGATGAATACGGCGGAACTGCCGGCTTAGTGACAGTTGAGGATATTTTAGAGGAGATTGTCGGCGATATTCGAGATGAATTCGATGAAGATGAACTTCCCGATATCCGTAAGGTCGCTGAGGATCATTACATTTTTGATGCGAAAGTTTTAATTGCCGACGTCAATGATTTGCTCGGCATTGACTTGCTTGAAGATGATGTTGATACAATCGGCGGCTATATTTTGACACAAAAGTATGATGTGCAGCAAGGCGATGAAATAATGGAAGATGACTATGCGTTTACCGTTAAAGAGATTGACGGTCAGCACATTGTTTTTGTAGAAGCGAAAAAAATAAGCCAAGACTAAATGGCAAAAGTCACTTAGTCTTGGCATCTTCATCTTGATCGCAGCATTCAACAGCTGTACAAGCTTGCCTTAATTCACAGGCAGCACACTTCCCTATGGCTTGCTTCTTCGGCACTTTCCATATGATGTACGTAACATATCCAAAAATAACAGCACCAATCAGTATATTAAGCATGATTGTTTCACCTCACATAAAAAATGAGCCAATCTGATAGACGATAAAGGTAACAAGATAAGCCATGACAAACGGATATACCACCGCAAAGATTGTCCATTTTGACGATTGCAGCTCTTTCTTAATCGTTCCCATGGTAGCCAAGCATGGTATATACAAAAGTAAAAACAACATAAAGGTATAAGCACTTAACGCGGTGAAATGCGCTGACATTGCCACCGGAAGGCTATTTTCACTAACTCCATAAATAATGGCCATTGTTGAAACAACTACTTCTTTTGCCATGAACCCTGAAATTAATGAGGATCCGGCCTGCCATGTTCCAAATCCAAGTGGTGCAAATAAAGCGCCGAACCAGCCGCCAATCATCGCTAAGAAACTATTATCCATATCGACATTGATACCTTGCGGACCGATATAGGATAAAAGCCAAATAATGACCGAACCGGCAAAAATAATTGTACCTGCTTTTTGCAAGAAGCCTTTTCCCTTCTCCCAAGTAGAGCGCCATAATGATTTTGCCAGCGGCATGTGATATTCAGGAAGTTCAATGAAGAAAATGGAGCTTTCTTTCTTCAATAGTGTCACGGATAAAATTTTCGTAACAATCAATGCCATCACAACACCAATGACATAAAGCGACAGCACAATCAATGATTGATGCTGAGCAAAAAAAGCCCCAGCAAATAAGGCATAAACCGGAAGCCTTGCCGAGCAGCTCATAAATGGAGCAACCAATATTGTCAGTATTCTTTCCTTTGGCTGTTCAATTGTTCTTGCTGCCATAATCCCCGGCACATTGCAGCCAAAGCTAATAATCATCGGGATAAACGCCTTACCGTTTAAACCGAAAAACTCCATAATCCGGTCCATGATTACAGCAATCCGCGCCATGTAGCCCGAATCCTCCAATAAAGAAATACAGAAAAACAAAGCAAAGATTTGCGGAACAAAAACCACGACTCCGCCGACACCGCCGATAATCCCATCACAAATGAGATCCTGAATAAAAGCGGATGCACCAAGCGCTGTTAAAAGCGAGGCTGTATAGTCAGTTAACGTTCCTCCGATGAATCCATCCAAAAGATCGGATAATGGCGCCCCTACCCATGTAAAAGTGATTTCAAATACAAGATACATAAGGAACAGAAATATTGGAATACCCAATACCGGATGCGTAAGAATTTTATCGATTTTATCCGTTCTGTTTACCACTTCCCCGCTTTTAGTCATTACTTGTCTTGAAATCTCGTCAATGTATTGCTTTCTTTCACTATAGAAAACCTCCTGCAAGGGCTGCTTTAGCTTGTTTTCAAGATTTGCACGGATATTCAGCATTTCCTCAAAATGAACAGCACTTTGCAAGAAATCTTGCACTGCCTGATTTCCACTTAGCAATTGGACAGCAGCCCACCTGCGTTTATCTTCTGAAATATCATCCATTAAAGATTCGACTTGCTGAATGCTTTCTTCCACAGCAGCACTGTAATGCATACGAAAAGGCTTGCTTGTTTTGTTTAAAGAATCATTCAAAACCGTACATAGACTTTCTTTATCATTGCTTGTTCTTGCGATTGTCGGAATGACTTGTACTCCGATAATTGAAGACAATTTCTTCACATCAATCATCAACCCGGACTTTTTCGCAACATCCATCATATTTAAACAAATGACGGTCGGCTGTTTTAGCTCTAATATTTGAAGTGTCAACTGCATATTGCTTGCAAACTGCGACGCATCGATAATATTAATGATGCCCTTCGTCCTTTCTTTAAGCAAAAATTCACTGACAACACTTTCATCTTTAGAAATCGGGTTGAAATCGTATACTCCCGGAAGGTCAATCAAGTTTGTTTGCAGCTTCTTAATATGACCTACTTTCTTTTCAACCGTTACACCGCTCCAATTACCTACATACTCATAGGAATCTGTCAATAAGTTAAACAATGATGTTTTTCCTGTATTCGGGCGCCCGATGATGGCTAATCCACTCATAGCCTTTCCACCTCGACTTTCATTAAATCCCGCTTCCGCAAACCAATTCTGCGACCTTCGCATTCGAGTATGTATGCCCCGTTAAATAAACTCTTTTGTTTTATGCAGACAACGCTGTTCTTTTTAATGCCAAATGAAACTAAACGCTTTCTCAAAGTTGGATTAACAAAATCTACATTTGTGATTTTGACCTTCTCTCCTATTTGAACGGAAGGAAGTAGCATTTCATTCTCCCCCTTACCAAATGATAATCGTTATCATCTATTAATGTTAACAATTTCACAAATCTATTTCAACGGTCTCCTGAAACTTTCAGAAAACACTTATAGCCTTTTCACACTCTCCCCTTAAATCGATCAATGAACCTTCTTGAAAATCTTTTTGTTTCCGGTGAATTAATTTATACTATTAAGGAGGAGTTGATTCGGTTGAATAACGATTATCAGCATATTTTCCAAAATGATTTAGATGAAGAAACCCTTTTTCTGATCACACAAACATTTAAAGCTTTGTCTGACCCGACACGGGTGCGGATTTTATATTTATTATTTCAAGGAGAACATTCCGTTAACGAGATTGCCGACAAACTTTCGCTCGTACAATCTACCGTTTCCCACCAATTGCGTTTTTTAAAAAATCTGCGACTAGTCAAATTCAGACGAGAAGGTACTACACTGTACTATTCATATGATGACGAACACGTCATGAGCATTATCGCCCAAACAATCGACCATACGCATCATCACTAAGAGAAAC
>JBJFHH010000160.1:0-3365 GCA_051893475.1 Bacillus sp. (in: firmicutes)
CGTCGCCCAAAAGATAGAGCGGTCTACATGAAGTCATCGGCGAGACCGCTTTCAGGTTGGGTTGCGGATCTAAAGTTCAGCACGACGATTCTCAAATCCAATGTGACAACTCTCCAAGATTTGAAAGGGTGCCGGTCTAGGGTTTGTCGAATAATTTTTCGTGTGAAATAGAGGTAAAAACTAGATTGCTGGCGAAATTTATAAAGTGGTATATTTTGTAAAAAGAGAGGGGAGGCTTTCGGTGAAACTTGTAAGGGAAATAATGACACCGGTGGAGCAGTGCTTGTTTCCTCACAATACCTTTTTGGATGCTGTGGAAATGATGAAAGATACGAAGTGGAATACGATACCTGTCATTAATTCAACCGGCAAGCTGATCGGTGTTTATACAAGAAGCTCTCTCCATCAAATGATTATGGAGAATGTTGATCACGATACTCCCATCAGCGATTATATTAAAAAAGACGTCGGCACGATTTTGGAAGATGTCAATACGGATTTGCTCAGCACATTCATTATGAAGAGCCGTGTCGGCACCGGTATTGTCGTCAATAAGCAAGGTGAGCCGATCGGTTTAATTACGAAAACAGATACAGTTATGAACTATGTGCTAGAAACGCAATTTTTAAAGGAAAAGCTTGAAAAAGTGCTGTTCACCTCCAATTTGGGCGCGATTATGACGGATGAACACAGCCATATTATTTTTGCTAATGAACGTTGTGCCGACATGATTGGTATGGAGAAAGCCGAGCTGCTGAAGCGCAGTCTGGCAGACATCATTCCTCAAATAAATACACTTGAGGGCGATAAGGAAGCGACATTTAGAATGCGCTTTCAAATGGAGCATTTTATCGTCCGACTTTCTAAATACAATATTTCTGATGATCAGCAAGGTTTTATTACGCTTTTTCAAAATGTATCAGAGCTTGAGCATTTGGCGCAGGAGCTCGAAAGTGAAAAGAAATGGAAAACGATTTTGCAGTCTGTCATCAACAATGCATATGACGGCCTTGTGATGATTAATGAGAAGGAAGAAATCATTTTTATCAGTCCTTCTTTGATCGAATTATTCGAGTTATCGGAGCATGTTCAAAGGGAGCGGGTGGCGAGCATCCTGCCGCAACTGCAACTCGAGAAGGCGCTGCAGACAGGGGTAGCGGAGGTAAGCGAATTTTTAGAGGTGAAGGGCATTAAATATATGGTGCATCGCATTCCTGTTTATCAGGATAAGGTAATGATTGGTGCGATTGCTAAGGTTGTTTATCGCCAGTTGCATGAAGTGAAGGAGCTACTGAAAAGCTTTGATAATCATGAGAAGATGAAGATGAAGGAAAAGGTTGAAACGTCGCGTTTTACCTTTGAGCAAATTGTCACGCACGATCCACTCATGGAAAAGTTGATGCGAAGCGGCATGAAGGCAGCGAAGGGAAGAACGACGATTTTAGTTCGCGGAGAAAGCGGCACTGGCAAGGAGCTGTTTGCACACGCGATACATAGTGCCAGCCTGTCTGGAAAAGGTCCGTTCATTACTGTCAACTGTGCGGCTATACCTGAGCATTTACTTGAGTCGGAGTTTTTCGGCTATGAAGAAGGAGCGTTTACGGGTGCGAAACATAAGGGGAAAATCGGTAAGTTAGACTTGGCGCATGGCGGCACGCTTTTTCTCGATGAAGTTGGCGATATGTCACTTCAGCTTCAGGCAAAGCTGTTGCGTGTATTGCAGGAAAGAGAGTTTTATCGTGTTGGCGGTACGGAAAGGATTAAGGTTGATGTCCGTATAATCGCGGCAACGAATCGTCCGCTAGAGAAGATGGTTGTCAAGGGAGAATTCCGTGAAGATCTCTTTTACCGACTCAATGTGATTTCCTTTGAAATTCCGCCGCTTAGAAAACGGAAGCAGGATATTTTGCTGTTGAGCGAGCAGTTTATCCGTGAGCTTAACCAAAAGAACGGCACAAGTGTGACGGGCTGGGATCCGATGTTCGAGCAGGCGATTATTGAGTACAATTGGCCGGGCAATGTTCGCGAGCTTCGCAATGTGTGGGAGCGGGCGATGGTTTTTGCGGAAAACGGCAAGGTGGAATTAAGTGATTTGCCTGATTACATCATCAAAAAGGCCGGCTATGATTTATTTCTTGAGGACGAGGAAAGCGTCACGAATCAGCCGCTTCTCGAGAAAGCCGAGCAGTTGGCGATTCATAGGGCGCTGCAATTGGCAAACGGCAATAAAAGCAAGGCGTGTCAATTGCTTGGGATCAGCCGCTCAGTTCTGTATGACAAGCTGAAAAAATATCAATATAGTACGTAGGAGGAATGAAAGATGCATGAAGCTTTTTTGGAAAAAGTAAAAAATGAAACGGTGTTGCCGGTTATTGTGTCGCCGATGTTTATTATTTCGAAGCCGAAAATGGTCATTGAAAGTTGTAAATCAGGTGTAATCGGAACATTTCCTTTATTGAATGCCCGCACGGAAGAGCAGCTGATTGAGTGGATGGAGGAAATTACAGGCGAATTGAGCCGTTTGAAATCGGAAAATTCGGAAGCGAAAATTGCGCCTTGGGGAGTCAATTTAATTGTTCATTCTACGAACCACCGGTATGAGGGCGATTTGGAAATCATTAAAAAATATCAGCCGCCTATCGTGATTACGTCACTTGGCAAGCCGGTTAGAGAAGTAGAAATTGTCCACTCATACGGCGGTAAGGTATTCTCGGATGTCATCAGCACGAAGCATGCGAAGAAAGCAGCGGAGGCTGGAGTAGACGGACTGGTACTTGTGTGCAATGGAGCGGGCGGACATGGCGGCACGCTCAATCCGTATGCGTTTGTGGCCGAGGTCCGACAGTTTTGGGATGGTCTCATCATTTTGGCAGGCTGCCTGACAAATGGCCGCGATATTTTGTCGGCAAGAGCACTTGGCGCTGATTTTGCTTATATGGGTACGCGTTTTATTACAACTGACGAAGCGTCAGCAGATGAAGAGTATAAAGAAATGATTATTGAATCAACGGCTCATGATATTGTCTATACGAATGCCATCAGCGGTGTGAACGCTAATTTCCTGACAAAGAGCATCATAAAAGCAGGACTTGATGTGAATAATTTGCAGAAGAAGGAAAAGGTTGATGTCGTTCATAATGAAGCGAAGGCTTGGAAGAATATTTGGTCTGCCGGACAAGGTGTCGGCTCGATTACAGAGGTGCAGCCGATTGCTGAGGTTGTCCGCCAGCTGAAGGAAGAGCATGACGCAGCCTTGGCAGAGCTGACGAAGGTCGGGATTACTAGTTAAATAGATTGATTGGAAAATGCATGGGCGTGTCCTGTGCATTTTTTTGTTGTCGGTGCGATGGAAAGTGGATTAATTA
>JBJFHH010000160.1:3465-10479 GCA_051893475.1 Bacillus sp. (in: firmicutes)
GAAAGTGGATTAATTATTTAGATTGTCCATGTAGATTACATAGTTAATCAAGGTCCGAAGGCGTACTGAGGATTTTTTGCTGGAAATCCAGAATAATTGGCTGTATCACGTCGCAAAAACAACTCATTTTTAATAGTGTCTTAATTTCATACACAAATAATACCGTGAAATGGGGAATCTCGGTCCTAGCCGTGGTGGCACAGTTCTTGCATCTATAAAAATAGCAGAACAATTTTAATAATAGAAGGTGAAGAGAGGATGGCACATAAATATTTGAAGGAAGAGCATGAGATATTTCGCGAGTCGGTCAGGAAGTTTCTTGATAAGGAAGTCAGACCGTTTTTCCATGAGTGGGAGAAGCAGCGGAGCACGCCGAAGGATTTGTGGGGGAAATTTGGCGAGCAGGGCTTCCTTGTACCGTGGGCTGATGAGAAATATGGCGGCTTTAATGCCGACTTTGGCTATTCGGTTGTGTTAACCGAGGAGTTCGAGAAGGTGGCAAGCGGTGTCGGAACCGGATTGCATAATGACATTATTGTACCTTATATAGACACATATGGCACAGAGGCGCAAAAGGACCGCTGGATGCCGAAGTGCGTAAGCGGCGAATGGTCGACAGCGATTGCGATGACGGAACCGGGAGCAGGTTCTGATTTGGGCAACATCCAAACGAGAGCTGTGCGCAAAGGCAATCATTATGTCATTAACGGCGAGAAAACGTTTATTTCGAACGGATTGAAAGCGAACCTTGTCATTGTTGCTTGTAAAACCGATATGAATGCCGGACATAAAGGAATCAGCCTGATTGTTGTCGAGGAAGGAACACCTGGCTTTAAGCGCGGCAAAAAGCTCGAGAAAATCGGACAGCATGCCGCCGATACTTCAGAATTGATTTTCGAAGATGCAATTGTACCGGTTGAAAATTTATTAGGGCAAGAAAATAAAGGCTTTTATTATTTAATGGAAAAACTGCAGCAGGAGCGGCTAGTGTGCGTAATCCAGGCGCAAACGGCAGCTGAAGAGGCGCTGAAAATGACAGTCGAATACGTCAAGCAGCGTCCGATGTTCGGCAAAACACTATCAAGCTTGCAAAATACACAATTCAAAATTGCGGAAATGGCGACAGAGGTCGAGCTTGGTCGAACATTCCTGGATGATTTGATTGCACAGCATATGAAGAAAAAAGATGTTGTGACACAAGTGTCGATGGCGAAATGGTGGACAACTGAAATGGCGAAACGAGTAATCGGACAGTGTATGCAATTGCATGGCGGCTACGGCTATATGGAGGAGTATCCGATTGCGAGAAGATACCGAGATATCGCGGTTACGTCGATTTATGCGGGATCCAATGAAGTTATGAAGCAAATTGTAGCGAAAAGAATGGGTTTATAAGGAGGAAAAGCGGATGAGAGAAGCGGTTATCGTTGAAGGTGTCAGAACACCGGTTGGTAAAAGTAAGGGAGTTTTTAAAAATAATCGTCCCGATGAATTGCTTGCAGGCGCATTGAGTGAGCTGATGAAGCGGGCCGGCGTTTCCAAGGATATTGTGCAAGATGTCATTATTGGCTGCGTATCGCAGGTGGAGGAGCAAGGATTAAATATTGCGCGATCATCAGCGCTGATTGCGGATTTTCCGATTCATGTGCCTGGAACGACTATTGACAGACAATGCGGCTCAAGTCAGCAAGCGGTCCATTTTGCGGCACAAGCGATTTTAAGCGGGGATATGGATATCGTTATTGCCGGCGGTGTCGAAAGCATGACGCGCGTGCCGATGGGATCGACGCGGAAAAGTTCAAAGTACAGTCCGGAATTGGCTGCACGTTATGAACTGATTAATCAAGGCTTATCCGCTGAACGGATTGCCGAGAAGTGGGGGTATAGCCGTTCACAGTTGGATGAGTATTCTTTGGAAAGTCATCGAAGAGCCATTCAAGCGCAAAATGAAGGCCGGTTCGACCGCGAAATTATGCCGGTTGAAGTGACGCTTGAGGACGGCACGAAAACATTGGTGACGCAGGATGAAGGACCGCGCAGAGGATCAACAATTGAGAAATTGGGAACACTTCCTACGGTATTTAAAGAAAACGGTGTCATTCATGCCGGCAATGCCAGCCAAATGAGTGACGGAGCAGCGGTCTTGTTAATTATGTCGAAGGAAAAGGCACTGGAGTTGGGTTTGAAGCCAAAGTTTAAAATTATTTCCCGCACAGTTGTCGGCTCCGATCCGACGCTGATGCTGACTGGTCCGATTGAGGCCTCAAAAATGGCATTGGATAAAGTCGGCATGACAATTGAAGATATCGATTTATACGAAGTCAATGAAGCATTCGCGCCAGTTCCGCTTTGCTGGATGGAAGAGTTGAAGGCAGATCCGGCAAAACTGAACGTCAACGGCGGAGCCATCGCTCTAGGACATCCGCTCGGAGCAAGCGGCGCGCGCGTCATGATTACATTAATGCATGAACTGGAAAGAACGGGCGGAAAGTACGGCTTACAGGCAATTTGTGAAGGTGCTGGAATGGCGAACGCGACAATTATTGAAAGAATCGGGGGCTAAATAATGAACAGTAAAGATGTAGTAGCAATTGTAACAGGCGGTGCATCCGGCTTAGGAGAGGCAACAGTAAGACGAATTGTTGCAAACGGCGGCAAGGTGACGGTCATTGATTTGAATGTAGAGAGAGGCTTGGCGCTTTTGGAGGAGCTGGGACCTGAAGTGCTTCATTTTGTGCAGGCCAATGTAGCAAGCGAGGATGACGTTCGTGCAGCTGTTGAGCAAACGATTGATAAATTCGCCAAAGTGAACACGGTAGTCAACTGTGCAGGCATCGGTAATGGTGAAAAAGTAGTCAGCAAAGGGATTGCTCATGATTTGGGCCGCTTCACAAAAGTGATTGAGGTCAATTTAATTGGCACATTTAATGTAACCCGCTTAGCCGCAGAAAAAATGGTGTTAAACGAACCGAATGAAGAAGGCGAAAGAGGCGTTATCATCAATACAGCTTCAGTCGCAGCATTTGAAGGACAAATGGGGCAGGTTGCCTACAGTGCTTCTAAAGGAGGTGTCGTCGGGATGACATTGCCATTGGCCCGCGATCTTGCTCGAGATGGCGTCCGTGTCATGACGATTGCGCCGGGATTAATTGATACGCCATTATTCTCGAGACTTCCAGAAAAAGCGATCGAGGCGCTTGGCGCAATGGTGCCGTTTCCTCCCAGACTGGGCAAAGCGACAGAATACGCACAGCTGGCGACAAGTATTATCGAAAATCCGATGTTAAACGGCGAAACCATCCGTTTAGATGGCGCAATCCGTATGCAGCCTAAATAAGGAGGAATGAACATGGGAGAACTAGTAAAATATCAAATTGAAAATCGAGTAGCGACAGTAACCATCGATAATCCGCCGATGAATGTGCTGAGCAGCAAAGTGACGGAGGAGTTGGACGGAATTTTTACAGAACTTGCTGTTAATCCGGCAGTCGGCGCTGTTGTGCTGACAGGCAACGGCAGTCGTGCTTTCATGGCAGGTGCCGATATAAAAGAATTTCCGCAAAAAATGAATGCTACGAAAGCGGAAAAGTTGGAGAAAAATACAACTGTGCATGAGGTGCTGAATAAAATTGCTGACTTGCCGAAGCCGACAATCGCCAGCTTGAATGGTCTTGCCCTCGGAGGCGGCTGCGAGCTGTCGCTGACATGTGACCTTCGTATCGCCGAGGAGCATGTGAAAATCGGTCTGCCTGAAATCAAATTGGGATTATTCCCGGGCGGCGGTGGCACACAGCGGCTTCCGCGCATTGTAGGTCCTTCGAAGGCAAAGGAATTAATGTTCATCGGCGACCCGCTTACAGCTGAGCAGGCATTGTCACTCGGACTGGTCAACCAAGTCGTGCCAAGCGGCGAAGGACTGGCTACAGCACAAGCACTGGCCGGGAAAATTGCACAATATTCAGCTGAATCCTTAAGCTTCATCAAGCAGGCAGTGAACGAAGGCACAGAGCAAGAGCTGGAAGCAGGTCTTGCCCTTGAACGCCAGCTATTTGCTGACGTATTCGAAACGGAAAACGTGAAAGAAGGAGTAAGAGCCTTCTTGGAAAAACGTTCGCCGGTGTTTAATCAATAAGACAAAAGCTGCCCGGAAAGCCTAATTGGCTTTTTGGACAGCTTTTGGACATTATTCACAATAATCGGTATTGAAAGCTACTTGAGCGATTTGTTTTTCACCATTCTTCTCAAATATTTTATATACTTGCATGCCCATTTTCTCCGCAACCTTTTGTGATGGCAAGTTTTTAAGTGTAGTGTAGGAAAATATCTTGGGGTAACCTAAAACCGTAAAGGCATAATTCATACAGCCGATTGCCGCTTCTGTTGCATATCCCTTATTCCAATAATCTTTTATTATATGGAAACCAATCTCTGGCACTGTTTCTCCATCAATTTCCTGCATTGTAATGCCGCAGTCTCCAATGAAGCTTTCTCCGTCTTTTAAAATGACAGCCCACAATCCGTGGTTATATTGTTCATAACTGCCAATATTCCATCGAATCCACTTTTTCACTTTGTCCTCGTCAAATGGTTCAGGGTAGTACTGCATGGATTCAGGGTCAGAAAGAACCATAGATAAATCTTGTGCATCTTCTAAAACCATTTTCCGCAAATAAAGTCTCTCTGTTTCAAGTATGACCATGATCATCACCTCTCCTTTGCTCTACTTAACCATAACATTTCCCAATAAAAAATCGAGTATAAAACCTTTGCGATTTCATACTCGATGTCCGATGTTCGTTTTATAGAAATTTAATATACGCTGACGGATGCACCTAATGATGAAGCGCGAATGAAGTCAAGATCCTGATATTTTCGCAGTTCTTCCGGTGTTCCGGTAACGACAGCTCCGATGATGCGCACCTTTCCGCCTTCGACTTCTTCGTCATTTTCTTTTAGGACAGATAAAATTTCATTAGCCTGCTCGGCATATTCGCTGTTTTGAATGTCTTCATTCTCTAAAACTGCCAGAAAGCTGTTCGGAAAGGACCAGCTTGTGTTTTCTGTAAAAGGAAAGCCGAATACATTATTTGCCGTAAAGCTTGACAGATAGCCTAAGTCATCTTGTTCTTGCTTCGCATCAATGACATCATCGGACACGGAATCAACCCATAGCCACTCTGTATCATTATGATCAAGCATAAATCTTGCGTCAGCAAAAGCGAATGACTTTTCAAAAGACAGAGCCATTTCGTAAGACGTATTTTCATCAAGATTGTCCAGCATGCTTAGAGCATCAGGCAGTCGCGCGTATGACACTTCCGGATGATAAAATTGAATCTCTCTTTGTCCGGTTTCGCTGTTATATATAATGATTTGCTGTTCTTCCTCGCTGTCCTGAGTTGTTGTTCTGCTTCTTGATGATTGCAAATTGACAGCAGTGAACTTGCGTGTTTCAGTTGTCCATGGAACGACACGGTTGCCAAAGCGCTTCGCATAATATTGTGTGCTATCCGTCGTCAGCAAGTTATATGTATAATCTGCGCCGTTTGGATAAACGTTCGGCACGGTTAAGATGTACCATTGATTTTCTATAGTCGTTGTACTTTTCACATTGTTTACAACTAACTTTGTGTTCACAAAGTAAAAAGTTACGAGACAGAAAATGGCAACTAACGAAATGAAGTAAATGTTTTTAGGTAATATAAATTGCTTTTTTTCTGCAGAATTCGGCTGAAGCGATTTTGCAGTGCTGTTCATACTCATGCTGTTCCTCCTAATGACGAATATACTGCTTGTTATTCTTATTTAAATATAATTTTAAAATATGAGGTTTTTTTGATGGAAAAGTTAATTTTAAGAAAAATCATAAAGTATATGCTAATCTGATTGTGTAATTTAAATAATCTGATTTTATATTTGGAGGAGAACGATGAAAATCGACATTCGTTTGGCCGCAGAAGAGCATTTATTTGATGTACATAGGATGATGAGAGAAGCTTTTGAGGAATACCGAAATATACCCGTACCCTCAAGCGCTGTGACGGAACCACTTGAACAGTTATTGAATGCTTATAGAGCGGGAACGGAGCAAGCGATTTTATGCACAGTTGATGGAGTGGCGTCTGGTTCGGCACGCTTTAAATGGAAGGGACAGGCCTTGTATTTCTCGCGATTATCTGTGAAGCCGGATGCCAGAGGAAAAGGATTGGCAAAAGCAATGCTTGCCTGGCTCGAAAACTATGCGCAAGAACAAGGCAAAAACAGTATGGAGTGCCTTGTTCGGGCGACGCTTCCTGAAAATATCCGTCTGTATGAATCCATCGGATATCAGGTGACGAATACGGAGGAAGTGACGAATCCGAACGGCTATACGGTTCCGGTCGTGACGATGGAAAAACAGCTGAATGATGGAAAGTCTGCAGTCATCTTTGATATGGATGGCACACTCTTTCAGACGGACAAGATTTTGGAGCTGGCACTTGATGACACTTTTCATTATTTGCGCGAGCAACAGTTATGGTCGGAAGCAACGCCAATTGATACATACCGTGCCATCATGGGAGTGCCTTTGCCTGTCGTTTGGGCAACGCTCTTGCCGAATCATTCCGAGTCGGTGCGAAATAGCGCGAATGACATCTTTCATGAACATTTAATTGGTCACATACAGAAGGGCAATGGCGGACTTTATGAAAATACGATTGAAGTTTTGCAGGCTTTAAAAGACAGAGGGTATCAGATTTTTATAGCGAGTAACGGTCAAACAGCCTATTTACAGGCAATTGTCAGCCATTATGACCTGGACCGCTGGGTAACAGAAACATGCAGTATCGAGCAGATTGAATCAATGAAGAAAAGTGATTTAGTCACCTTTATTATAAACAAATACGCTATCAAAAAGGGTGCGGTTGTCGGAGATCGGCTATCGGACATAGAGGCAGCAAAAGATAATGAGCTGTTGGCCATCGGGTGCCGCTTTGATTTTGCGAAAGAAGACGAGCTAGCTAAAGCCGATTA
>JBJFHH010000161.1:0-2537 GCA_051893475.1 Bacillus sp. (in: firmicutes)
AAATAAAAAGACGATCCTCCTTTCGAAGAATCGTCCCTTATACATTAATTTTGACTGACAGCCGTATTCTTGCTTTCTTGTTTTGCAGATCCTTTTGCCAGTACCAAAACAGCACTGACAGCAGCAATCCAGCTTAATACTTGCGCACTTCCATTCCAGACATCTCCGCCAAAGTAAAGGATTTCTTTCAACCCGTCAAACAAGAAACGCATCGGCAACCACGGGTACACCCAATTCGCATAAAACTCCGGCATCATTTCCGGAACAAGTTGTACCAACGGCAGACCGAAGAACATAAGCAGGACAAATATCGGAAGGCCCGCATAGCCAATCCATGATACGACCGCTAAAATCATCAAAATAAATCCGCAGCTTGCGATTGATGCAAATAAAGCGACATCATTGAAGCTTGCATATTCAAAGCCAAGCATCCACGTTGTTAGCCATGTAGCTGTATATCCCGCGAAGAAACCAAGGGCAATCGTGACTGCTACTTGTAATAAACGGAACTTCACTTGTTCTCCAACAGATGAGAATAGACGTTTACGACCCGCAAACCATACTAATAGAGCACTGACCACACTAGCGAGCCAAATCGGCTGGAACAACGAAGCCGGTGCACTTGCCATTGAACCTGTTGGATTCACAGTGATCACTTCACTTTGAATCGGTGAAGCGAAGATTTTTGCTTGTTGTACGGATAATGGCACATTGTTTTGCTCCATGGCAACGAATAACTGCTGACTCATATTCACATTCATTTGTGTCACCATTGTTGTTAACGCCTGACTCACGACATTTGCAACAGTCGCATTAGCTCCTTGATTGACGTAAAGCTGCAGAGTTGGCGATTGCGGCTCTGCTGTTTGCAACGTCGCGTATTTTCCCGAGAAATCGGACGTGATGACGATAGCACCATATAGCTCTTTTTCAGCCATCATTTCATCCATTTCCTCCGTATCTTCCAATACGATAAATTCAAATGTATTTCCGGCAGCCGCAGCATTGGTTTGGATCGTTTCAAGCAGCGTCTCCCCCATCGGACCGGCATCCTCGGAAACAAGTCCAATCGGCAAGTTCTCAGCATTTGAACGGGCACTTGGAATTTGTGTAGAAACAAAGACAAACAATAAAATGAGTACCGCTGCAAACGCAGCAATGAAATATTTCTGATCCTTCATATTAACTCCCCCATCCGTTAATGTACACGGTGTTGATTTACGAACAAGTTGATTATATACTAGAAAAAAACAAGCAACCATCATCAATTTCACATGAAATGTTCATTAATAGACACTTTTCAAAATGTGTTGATTATCTTGCGAGAAAAGGAGTTTATCCATGAGTAATAAAGCCGACCGCCGCATTGTCCGCACCAAAAACGAAATAAAAGAAACATTTATTTCCTTATTAGAAGAAAAAAGCTTTGAAAAAATAACGGTAAGAGACCTAACTGAACGAGCAAATATAAACCGTGGCACGTTTTACCTTCATTATCTTGATAAATATGATATGCTGGAAAAATTGGAAAATGAACTATTTGAAAAGGTGCAGACCATTGTTAATGAGTCAAAATTCACTACTAATTTTAAAATGGCTAATTTCGAAAGTGAGCGACGCCTTTTTATTATTCGAATTCTTCAGTGTTTTCAAGAGGAGGCTGCGTTTATGAAGGTAATTCTCAGTCAAAACGGTGACGCGAATTTCAAGGAAAAAATCCGCCAAGTGTTTCTGTACAACTTCCAAGGACTCCTACCGAGCACATTTAAAGCAGAGCAGCTGAAATATCCGGTCGATTTATTGCTTATGTATATTTCATCAGCTCACTTAGGCGTGCTGACCTATTGGCTGCAAAATGATTTTCAGCAGTCTCCTGAAGAAATTGCCGATATGCTGATTGATATTATTATGAACGGCCCTTTGAAGGCTGGAGGTTTGGATCAATTCTTAGAATAAAAAGCAAAAACAGCACCCTTTTGTTCAGGTGCTGTTTTCTTTTATTGCGCTTGCTGATTCAAATCTTCAAGCAGCTTTTCACGCAGCTTTCTAAGCATGTCGCCGCGGCTGACGATACCGACTAATTCATGGCTGTCGTTTACTACAGGAATTTTTTTGAATCGGTGACTGGCAAGCAGCTTCAATGCCTCTTCCATATCGGCATTTTCATTTACAGTCACAACTTTTTTGTGCATCAATGCTTTAATTGGCAGATTTGCGCCTTCAAGGATATTATCATCTAGTTTTTCTTTGTAATAGTAATAGTAGCCAACATATGTTTTTGGCTTTAACGTTCGTAATACATCACCGTCGGAAATGATTCCGACAAGCTTATTTTCTTTATCCACAACCGGCACACCGCCGATTTTTTTCTCAACCATTAATTGCAGTAAAGCTTTTAAGCTTTCATTTTTCTCCATTACATAAACATCTTTAATCATGAAATCCTTTACTAGCATGATATCTCCCCCTTTATATATATTATTCAATAAAAATCTGAAGTTTCCTTTTGTTATTTTGTGATAATTTCGTGACAGTAT
>JBJFHH010000162.1:0-39323 GCA_051893475.1 Bacillus sp. (in: firmicutes)
CCATCATATCAATTGCCGATAAGGCTTTCAAGAAATTGATTCTACGAAAAACCGTTACAGGTATAAGGTTAGACAGTTATCCAAGTTTAAATATTTACTTTCTGCTTATCTTTAAAAAAAGACAGTATTTCGCAAACAAGCCTTAGCTCAAGTGCGAAATACTATCTTATAAATAAAATTAATGCTTATTTAAACTGTCCTGAAATACTTGCAATGCTTCCATGACGGCTACGCTGACTGTTTTGTCAGCTTGTGTGACTTCTTGCTCAAGCTTCGGAATCAATGTTTTCATCTGCTCATTATCAAAGAACATTTTATGCAAATGGTGTGATAAAGATTGTCTCATCCATTCTTTCGTCTGTTCTTTGCGACGTGCTTCAAATACACCCATTGCTTTTCCTTGCTCCATGAAAGTTTGCACAGCTTCCCACAGTTCGGCAATGCCTTCACCTTCCAGACTGGAAACGGTATAGGCCTGTGTTTGCCATCCGACTGTTGCCGGCTGCAGAAAGTGCAAAATACGATTGTATTCCGACTTTGTTTTGATGGCATTTCGTTTATTATCGCCATCGGCTTTATTAACGACAATCGCATCCGCCAATTCCATAATTCCTTTTTTCATGCCCTGTAGCTCATCGCCGGCACCGGTAATGGCAAGCAGCATAAAGAAATCTGTCATTCCGCGTACAATTGCTTCACTTTGTCCGACACCGACTGTTTCAACTAAAATGACGTCATAGCCGGCCGCTTCACAAAGCAGCATACTTTCGCGTGTTTTGCGATGCACACCGCCGAGAGTCCCCTCGGAAGGAGAGGGGCGGATAAAGGCCGATTCGTTAGTGGAAAGCTTTTCCATTCTCGTTTTATCACCAAGAATACTTCCGCCTGTAATCGTAGAACTCGGATCAATTGCCAGCACCGCCACCTTATGTCCGGCATTGCATAAATCCGTTCCCAATCTTTCAATAAAGGTACTTTTCCCTGCACCTGGAACACCAGAAATACCGATTCGGATCGACTTTTTCGTATAAGGCAATATTTTTTGCAAAAGCTCCTGAGCGCTGTCAAAGTGATGAGCGGCATTGCTTTCAATTAGGGTAATTCCTTTGGCCAGCATCGTTCGGCTGCCGGCCAGAATTCCTTCAGAAAGCTGATTGATATCAACCTTACTTCTATTTTTCTTTACGAATTTAGATGGAGATTGATGTTCGCTGCTCATTATTGAGGCACTTCCTCATAACCTAATGCTTTATAAATTTCCTTCATCAACGATTTAGCCGCTTCAGGAATAACCGTGCCCGGTCCGAAAATCGCTTTTGCTCCATGCTCGTACAAGTACTCATAATCTTGCTGAGGAACAACTCCGCCGACAATGACAATAATGTCTTCACGGCCAAGCTTTTTAAGCTCCTCAATCAATTGCGGCAGCAATGTTTTATGGCCTGCTGCAAGCGAGCTCATACCGACTACATGTACGTCATTTTCAACAGCTTGTCTTGCTGTTTCTGCCGGTGTTTGGAAAAGAGGTCCTATATCAACATCAAAGCCTAAATCTGCAAATGCTGTAGAAACGACTTTCACTCCGCGGTCATGACCGTCCTGCCCCATTTTCGCCATTAAAATACGCGGTCTTCTTCCTTCATTTTCAAGGAATTCATCTGTCATCTTAATCATATCGGCAATGTCATCTCCTACCCCGTAAGAAGAGCTGTAGACGCCGCTGACAGAACGGATTACTGCTGAATGTCGGCCGGATACTAATTCAATCGCCATAGAAATTTCTCCTAATGACGCTCTTAGTCTTGCTGCCTCAACAGCAAGCGCCAACAAGTTGCCTTCTCCTGTTTCGGCTGCTTTTGTGATGGCATTTAACGCTTCGATAACTTTCTCTTCGTCGCGCTCTTCACGAAGCTGCTTTAGTTTAGCAATTTGACTTTCACGAACGACTGTATTGTCAACTTCAAGAATATCAAGTGCCTCTTCTTGAGCAAGACGATATTTATTGACACCGACAATCGTTTCAATTTTAGAATCGATTCTTGCTTGACGTTTAGCAGCTGCTTCTTCGATTTTCATTTTTGGCAAGCCTGTTTCAATTGCTTTCGCCATGCCGCCTAATGATTCGATTTCCTCAATATGCTTCCAAGCTTTCTCAATAAGCTCATTCGTCAATGCCTCTACATAGTAAGAACCTGCCCACGGATCGATAACTTTTGTAATCGACGTTTCTTCCTGTAAGTAAAGCTGTGTATTACGAGCGATACGCGCAGAGAAATCAGTCGGTAAAGCAATCGCCTCATCAAGTGCGTTCGTATGCAATGATTGCGTATGCCCCATTGTCGCAGCGTGTGCTTCAATCAATGTTCTTGTTACATTGTTAAACGGATCTTGCTCTGTTAAGCTCCATCCGGACGTTTGCGAGTGTGTACGCAGCATTAATGACTTTTCATTTTCCGGTCCAAATTCTTTAATAAGCTTTGCCCAAATAAATCGACCCGCTCTCATCTTCGCAACTTCCATGAAATAGTTCATGCCGATTGCCCAGAAGAATGATAGACGCGGAGCAAACTTATCGATTGGAATGCCGGCTTGCAGTCCTGTACGCACATATTCGATTCCATCAGCAAGCGTATAGGCAAGCTCGATATCAGCAGGCGCTCCTGCTTCTTGCATATGATAGCCCGAAATCGAAATGCTGTTGAATTTCGGCATGTTTTTAGACGTATACTCAAAAATATCAGCAATGATCTTCATGCTCATTTTCGGCGGATAAATATACGTATTACGAACCATATATTCTTTTAAAATGTCATTTTGAATCGTTCCTGAAAGCTTGTCCTGTGTAACACCCTGCTCTTCAGCTGTAACGATGTAGAATGCCAAAATCGGCAGAACCGCCCCGTTCATTGTCATCGAAACACTCATTTGATCCAACGGAATACCGTCAAACAGTTGCTTCATGTCCAAAATACTATCGATTGCAACACCGGCTTTACCAACATCACCGACTACACGTTCGTGGTCGGAGTCATAGCCGCGGTGTGTCGCCAAGTCAAAAGCAACAGATAAACCTTTTTGGCCCATTGCTAAGTTCCGGCGATAAAAGGCATTCGATTCTTCTGCTGTAGAGAATCCGGCATATTGACGGACTGTCCAAGGCTTATTGACGTACATTGTCGGATAAGGTCCGCGCGTATACGGAGCTACACCCGGAAAATGCTCCAATTGCTCCATTCCTTCAACATCTTCTTTGCTGTACAGCGCCTTAATCTTAATTTCTTCATTTGTTTCATATAATAATTCTTCCATCTCATGCTCATTTAGCTTAGGTGCTTGTTGAGATGCTTCCTCTTTACTGAAGGAAAGTTTCGAAAAATCTTTACGTGTTGACAATTACAGCACCCCCAAATCTTTTAAAATGGCAGTTAATACAGTTACTACGTTGCTCTTCGCAGACACAAAATCATTCATGCCCGCATCCTTCAATTGCTGTTCCAATTCAGCAGCTTGTTTACCCGCCATAAGGAGGTTAGTATCGCTATATGAAGCAGAAATTTTTTCTGTCCAACTTACTGCATACTCGCTGTAGTCAGCATCGCTGCCGCATAAAACATAATGCTTTTGCTGCGACTGTTCAATGAATGCAATCGTTTCTTCAACAGATAGGCACTGCTGTTCGACTGTTTGAATACCGCCGGCAGCCAGGAAGCCTTTCATAAAGTCAGCTCTTGGTTTGTAGTTTTTCAGTTCACCAATGCAAATTAAGCCGACTGTCGGGAATGCGCCCTTTTTCGCTTGATAGTCTAAAGAAGCAAGACGCAATACTTCAAATTCTTCTGCAAGTCGAGCTTTGCTTAACGGAGCAATTGTTTTTGTTTCATAAGGAAGCTCAATCTCCACATCATTTTGAACGATCAGTTCAACGCGGTCTTCCAAATTCGGATAAACGTTTGTTCCGATTAAGCTATCCTGACGAGTAGCGATTCTTTGTTTCTTCTGTTCAAGCGTTGCAGAAACGCTTTCTTGGAATGAGCCTTCTTGCAATACTTGAATCGCTCCGCCTTTACCTTCGATTTCAAGGAACAGCTTCCAAGCTGCATCTGCAACTTCATCCGTCAATGTTTCTATATAGAAAGAGCCGCCGGCAGGATCAACTACTTGATCAATAAGCGTTTCTTCTTTAAGTACTAAATGAATATTGCGCGCAATTCTTTCCGAGAATGGCGTCACTTTATTTGTAACGTGATCAAATGGTGCAATTTGAATGCTTTGCGCTCCGCCAACTACAGATGCAAACGCTTGATTTCCAGTGCGCAGCAAATTCACATACTGATCGAATAATGTCTCAGTAAATGACGATGTTTCTGTATGAATGTACATTTTGAAAATAGATGCATCCTCTGTGAAAGCTTGGCCTAGCAATGACCATAGTCTGCGTGCCGCTCTCAGCTTCGCCACATTCATGAAGAACGATGAATCAACGCTGAAAGAGAAAGCGAATTGTTTAGCCAGCTTGTCAACACTTAAGCCGCTTTCAATCCCTTTGTGTAAATACTCAGAAGCAACCGCCAATGCCATTGCCAATTCTTGAACGTGATTTCCGCCGGCATTATGGACAGTCGTAGCTTTTATTAAAATCGTTTTCAAGTTCGGGAAAACGCTTCCGATTTCATTTATATTTTTTAGCCAAGAAGCGATATACGATTGCTCGTTCTCGATTGCTTTACCTTTACTTGCGCCTTCCAGGATCGGATCTTCCGCGAGCACACCACTCAGTTGTTCCTTCAAGTCATCTGAAAGCAATGCAAGCTTGGAAAGCAACGCTTTTTGAGCGCCTTGTGTATCAACAAATAAAGGCAATCCCTTCTGTGCTGTCGCTTCAAGCACTTGGGTAAGCTCTTTTTCTTCAAGAACAAGCAGCTGTCCTACGTGAAGCGACACCGCATTTTGTCCGCGGTTAACAGCTTCCTCAAGATGCGTCAATATTTCCTGAGCGCTGTTGCCAGCTACCGGTTGTGCAAACAACCACGGCTTTTCTTTATAGCCTAAAGCATTTGTTCCCCTTGTATAAGGAGCTACACCAGGCAATTCTGTGTTTTGTGTTAATTGATCAAGTGTGTAAAGCGGTTTTAATTCAATACCTTCTGGTGTTGCCGTGTTCAAAACGGACAGTGACTTTCCTTTTAAAGCTTGTTCAGCTTTTGGCTCCCAAGTTTCAAAGGAAGCCTTCGGAAATGTAACGGTCTTTGTTTTTTGAATATCCATCACTTCTCTGCTTTTATGTGCACCATGCTTAACTCGTTGTTTAAGCACTCGCCAACAAAAGCTTCCACCTCCCATTTAAAAATCCCCATAGGCAATAATTTAAAAAATTATGACTATTTATTATATTCTAGTATAGCACTTTAAATGTTGCAATTAACTTATTTAAATTCTGCAAGAAAACTTCTGCAAAAACACAAAGAAAAAGAGAGATACTCTACTATAATTGTACCTCTCTTTTTATCGAAACTGTTAATAAACAGATGTTGTTTCTTTACTTACATTTTCTACTATATCTTTTAATCTTGCCAAAAATCTTCCGCATACTAATCCATCGAGCACACGATGATCTAATGATAAACAAAGGTTCACCATATCCCGTACAGCAATCATCCCATCAATAATGACCGGGCGCTTAACGATTGATTCAACCTGCAGAATCGCAGCCTGCGGATAATTAATAATGCCGTATGACTGAATGGAACCAAATGAACCAGTGTTATTAACCGTAAACGTTCCACCCTGCATGTCTTCCGCTCTCAGTTTCTGATTCCTGACTTTTTCTGCAAACTCTGCTATTTCTCGTGCAATCCCTTTTATCGTTTTTTCATCAGCATTTTTTATGACCGGCACATATAATGAATCCTCCGCTGCTACAGCAATGCTTAGATGAATATCCTTCTTTAAAATGATTTTGTCTCCGTCCCACATTGCATTCAGCTGCGGAAATTCTTTTAATGCTTGAGCAACAGCTTTCACAAAGAAAGCAAAATACGTTAAAGGAAAGCCTTCTTTTTTTAGAAATGCCGATTTCTCCTGATTACGATATGCAACAAGCTTTGTTACATCCGCCTCAATCATCATCCAAGCATGCGGCACCTCTTGCTTGCTTCTGACCATATTGGCTGCAATTGCTTTTCTGACTGCCGTTACAGGTATTGCCTCATCTTGAACATTCCAGTTTTGCTGCAGAACATCTGCAGTAGTTTCCAAAGCAGCGGAAGAAGATTCCTTTAATACACTTTGTTCAGCATCAGCCGGTGCCGCCTCTTCCGCCATCGGTCCGCTCTCTAATAATTTCAGTAAATCTTTTCTCGTAATTCTTCCTCCAGCTCCAGTTCCGGTTACTTTTGAAAGATCGATTTGATGTTCTTGGGACAACCTTAGCACCGCAGGCGAATAGCGTGCCGATTTCGATGAATCGTTGCGGACCGGTCTTGAATGATTGTTCGCTGTAATGTCCATGTTATTCGCTGTTTCTAAAGCCGGCAAGTTGCCCCGCACCTCAATCCGGCAGATTGGCGCTCCGACCGATACAGTATCATCTTCAGCAATCATCAGTTCTTGAATTTTCCCTGAAAAGGAAGAGGGTATTTCAGCAGTCACCTTATCCGTCATGACTTCGGCAATCGGATCATATTTATTGACTGTATCCCCAGGACTAACGAGCCATTTGCTAATAGTACCTTCTGTCACACTCTCACCAAGTTGCGGCATTGTCATCATCTCTATCGTCACGTTACCGCTACCTCCTTTAATCAGCCTTTTAAAATGCTGCCAGCTCTCTCATAGCGCGTTCAATTTTATCGCTATTCATCATAAAGTATTTTTCCATAGTAGGCGCATATGGCATCGCAGGCACATCCGGCCCGGCTAAACGCATGATAGGGGCATCCAAATCAAATAAACAGTGCTCTGCTATAATCGCCGCTACTTCACTTATAATGCTACCTTCTTTATTATCCTCTGTAACAAGCAGAACTTTGCCTGTTTTGGCAGCCGCTTCAATAATCGCTGTTTGATCAAGCGGATATACTGTCCTAAGATCCAAAAGATGAACTGAAATATTGTCACTTGCCAGCTTTTCAGCTGCCTGCAGGGCGAAATGGACACATAATCCGTACGTAATGACTGTCAAATCTTCGCCTCTCCGTTTAATGTCTGCCTTACCAATTGGCAATACATAATCGTCATCCGGCACTTCTCCTTTAATGAGACGATAAGCGCGTTTATGCTCAAAAAATAAAACTGGATCTTCAGAGCGTATCGCCGCCTTCAATAAACCTTTTACATCATAAGGTGTAGAAGGCATAACAATCTTCAATCCAGGCTGATTAGCAAATACTGCTTCAACGGATTGCGAATGATAAAGCGCTCCATGAATACCGCCCCCATACGGAGCACGAATAACGATTGGACAGTTCCAATCATTATTGGAGCGATATCGGATTCTGGCTGCCTCCGAAATGATTTGGTTGACAGCAGGCATAATAAAATCGGCAAATTGCATTTCAGCAATCGGGCGCATTCCGTACATAGCTGCGCCGATGCCGACACCGGCAATAGCCGATTCAGCTAACGGCGTGTCAATCACACGACGTTCTCCGAATTGTTCGTATAAGCCTTGTGTCGCTTTAAACACGCCGCCCTTTCTGCCAACATCTTCGCCAAGAACGAATACACGCTCATCTCTTTCCATTTCTTCGCGAATCGCCATAGTAACCGCATTTATATAAGATATTACTGACATTTTAATCCCCCCTTATTCACCATATACGTAATCCAATGCCGACTCTGGTGAGGCATAAGGTGCATTTTCCGCATACTCCGTCGCTTCATTAACGATTTTCATGATTTCTTCCTGCATTTCCTGCTCAAGCTTTTCACTCAAAATCGCAAGCTCCTTCAAGTAAGCAGCAAAAGTAAGGAGTGGATCATTCGCTTTCGCTTCGACTATTTCATCATGAGCGCGATATGCTCTGTCGTCATCATCGCTTGAGTGGGCCGTCAAACGATAAGTAACTGTTTCAATCAAGCTTGGACCTTCTCCGTTTCTTGCACGCTCAGCCGCTGCTTTGACCGCACTGTATACTTCGATTGGATCGTTTCCGTTTACGGTCACACCGGGCATACCGTAACCGATTGCCCGATCAGATACCTTTTCGCATGCCAATTGCTTCTCGAGCGGTACCGAAATAGCATATTTGTTGTTTTCACACATAAATATAACCGGCAGTTTATGCACGCCAGCGAAATTGGCTCCCTCGTGGAAATCCCCCTGATTGCTCGAGCCCTCTCCAAACGTTACGAATGTCACTAAATCCTTGTTCTCCATTCGACCAGCTAGTGCGATCCCTACTGCATGAGGTACTTGAGTCGTTACCGGTGATGAGCCTGTTACAATCCGACAGCTTTTCTTGCCGAAGTGACCTGGCATTTGCCTGCCTCCGGAGTTCGGATCCTCTGCCTTGGCAAAGGCTGAAAGCATTAATTCTTTCGCCGACATTCCAAAAGCGAGAACCACTCCGACATCTCGGTAATAAGGCAGCGCATAATCTTTTTGAACATCAAGAGCAAAGGCCGCCCCAACTTGAGCTGCCTCCTGCCCTTGACATGAGATGACAAACGGGATTTTTCCGGAACGGTTCAAAAGCCACATACGTTCGTCAATACGGCGGGCAAGCAGCATCGTTTTATACATTTTCAGAAGACGCTCTGCCGAAAGTCCGACATCTTCGTGACGATTTCTCATGAACACTTCCTCCTCAATTGGTTTATTCAGAAATGAATCGCTGTTCCATCAACAGCCAGTGCAGCTTCTCCAATCACCTCAGATAAACTGGGATGCGGGTGAACGGCATATGAAATTTCCCAAGGTACGGCATCTAACACTTTGGCTAATCCCGCCTCTGAGATTAAATCGGTTACGCGTGGTCCAATCATATGGACACCGAGTAAATCATTTGTTTTTCGATCGGCGATAATTTTGACGAAACCATCACTCTCACCAAGAATGAGCGCTTTCCCAACAGCTTTAAAAGGAAATTTGCCGATTTTCATTTCATACCCTTGTGCTCTGGCATCTGCTTCCGTTAAGCCGATACTGGCTATTTCGGGATGAGAGTAAACACATTTAGGAATGATTTGGCGCGAAACACTTTCTCTTTCGATTCCGGCAATATGCTCGGCTGCCGCCACTCCTTCATGAGAGGCTACATGCGCCAGCTGCAAACCGCCAATGCAGTCACCGATGGCGTAAATGTGTGATTCTTTTGTTTGATAATGCTCGTTCGTTTCAATGTAACCGCTTTTAATTTCGATTTCGGTATTTTCCAGTCCGATCCCTTCCACATTTGCAAGACGTCCGATTGATAGGAGCATTTTTTCGGCAGTAAATGACTTCTCTTCGCCATTGACCATCGCTTTAACGATGATTTGTCCATCGCCTTTTATGAAGGTTTCCGGAAGCAGCTTCGCATTTGTTGCAATCGTTATATTTTTCTTCTGCAACAGCTGCTGCATTTCCTTGGCAATTTCCTCATCCTCTGTCGGCAAAATAGTAGGAGCAAATTCAATCACTGTCACATTGACACCGAAGTCACTCATCATAGACGCCCACTCAATACCGATTACGCCTCCGCCGACAATCAGCAAGCTCTGCGGCAATTGCTGCAGCTCCAGTGCTTCATCCGAAGTCAATACATATTCTCCGTCGATATTTATTCCTGAGAGAGTTCTCGGTCTTGAGCCGGTCGCAACAATGACATGTTTTGGCAGCAGCATTTCATTCTCGCTGCCGTCATTCATTTCTACCGATACCGTGCCGGGCAGCGGAGAAAAAATGGAAGGTCCCATAATTCGGCCAATTCCATTAAAGACATCGATTTTTCCTTTTTTCATCAATTGTCGTATACCTTTATATAAAGTATCTACGATTTTATTTTTTCGTTCATGAACCCTCGGAAAATCCACTGTCACCTGGCCGGTATGAATACCATATTCATCACTTCTTTTCGCCTGCTGGTATACTTCCGCACTTCTTAACAGCGCCTTCGATGGTATACAGCCTTGATGAAGACAAGTCCCTCCTAATTTTTGCTTTTCGACTAATGCTGTTGTAAGTCCGAGTTGAGAAGCGCGGATGGCCGCCACGTATCCGCCCGGTCCGCCACCGATTATGACAACATCATATTCTTTCGCCAATTTGATACCCCCTTGCATGATTAATCAAGTAAATGAGAGAAAGCTGTCAGCGAATGATTAAAATTAAGTATTCACTTTACATAATATACCAATCATATATTTTTCAAACAAAATATCACAAATCGATTCAAATGACTTATGAATAGCAAGGATAACAGAGCACTTTTGATATGTATTAAACAAATTGAATTACCGCTATTAGTGTCAATTCATGTAAATTTCACCAAATATTAATTGACACATTTTCCTCACTTATCATAATCTTGATATATATTCTAAATATTTTATGCTGGCAACAGAGGAAATGACCTATTCAATCAATCCATAAAATTGAATGTAAAGCATGTACAGATGGAACTTAAAACTGCTGTTGATAAAGGGGATTTTAGGATGAGAATACTTGCTTTTTTAATATTATTTATACCCGGACTGCTGGCAGCCTTGGGAATAAAGTATATGCGTGATATGCTATTTGGATTACTGCAGTTTCCATTTCCATCACTTACATTGCAATTCATCGTCGGACTATTGTTAATGCTCGGAGGTATAGGATTTATCGCCGGCTTTATCTTGCACCGCGACCGCAAACGTAATAAAGTGCAAAAACGATTTATGAGGTAATGAAACGTAAACAAAGTAAGTTTAGCAGTTAATCCCCGCTTGCTCATTGGCCGGGATTAACTGCTTTTACTTATGAATGAGAGGCTTCATTCCTCTCACTTGGAGGAGCTTTGATTTACCTCATCTCTTAATTGAATGGCTATTGCGGGAAAATCGGTAATAAAGCTTGTGCAATTAATCTTAAATAATCTCTTCATCACTTTTTCTTTATTGATTGTGTAGGGCCTGACCGCAATATTTTCCTTCATGGCAGCAGAAATGATGAAATTAGGAGCAGCCTTAATATTCGGATGAATCCCTTTGGCTCCGATCGCTTTTGCATATACCCAGGGCCTAAATAACCCATCTCTATATAGGGGAGCTGTTTCTATTCCGGGATCCAGCTGATAACAGTGAACGAGGCTATAATGATTGAAGGAGGAAATGATGACGCGGTCTTCCAGTTTATACTTTTTCACTAGAGAGATAACCTTTTCTTCCATTCCCGGATAAAGATATTGGCTGTTCTTCAGCTCAATATTAAGAAGCATCTGATTACATGCAAACATTTCCAACACTTCTGTTAAAGCTGGTATATGCTGTACTTCTATCTTGCCGGAAAATGTATGACTAGCATCTAATTTTTTTAATTGTTTTAGTGTGTAATCTTTTACAAATCCGGTACCGTTCGTAGTGCGGCTTAATTCTTCATCATGAATAACAACAACTTCACCGTCTTTGGACAATTGCACATCCAGCTCAATTCCGTCTGCCCCAACCCGTTCGGCCTCCCGAAAAGCTGCCATCGTATTTTCCGGATGAGTGCCTGACGATCCGCGATGAGCGAATATCTGTGTAGAAATCAACATCCCTCGACCCCTTTAATGTTCGAATAGAAATGAATCAAAATAAAAAGACGCCATTTCCACTCATACAAACTCTAAATGAAAATGATGCCTCAAGCATATGGATATTCATCTATTCAAGGATTGCCGAATATCAATATGCTTTTCATCATACAGCTAAAGTAACTGCCCTAACCCTTTCAAGAAGCTTTATGCTCTAAACGCAGCTTATCGGCGACCATCGCAATGAACTCACTGTTGGTCGGCTTTGCTTTCGACATCGAAACCGTATAGCCGAACAGAGCCGATATCGATTCAATATTCCCTCTGCTCCACGCCACCTCAATCGCATGACGGATTGCCCGTTCAACTCTACTGGCAGTCGTATTATACTTCTTGGCAATATCGGGATAAAGCACTTTTGTGATTGAACCTAGTAATTCAATATCATTATAGACCATTGAAATGGCTTCACGAAGATATAAATAACCTTTGATATGAGCAGGAACTCCGATTTCATGAATAATGCTTGTAATGCTGGCATCGAGATTTTTCGGCTTATTCTCTAATTGAACATTGCGGTATGTGCTAGTATGCGACGAAGGTTTAATGATGTTTGACATTCCTGTGGATTGGCCGCTGACAAGGCGAATTGTGCTTCCTAAATGATCCATATCAAACGGCTTCAGAATAAAATAGCTTGCTCCCAGTTCAACAGCTTTCTTTGTAACTTCCTCCTGCCCAAATGCAGTCAGCATAATGACACTCGGCATTTGCTTATTTTGCTTCTCGCGCAGTTTCTGAAGTACGGCTAAACCATCCAAATGTGGCATAATAATATCAAGGATTAGCACATCCGGCTCTAAGTTCTGCAATGAATTCAAGCAGTCTTGACCATTATATGCTACACCTATCACTTCCATATCGGGCTCAGAAGAAATATAATCATCTAATAAACGAACCAATTCTCTATTATCGTCCGCAATACACACTTTGACTTTCTTCACTTAGATTTCCTCCTCATTACAATTGCAGTTTCATTTTTAAACCTTACATGAAAATTTCGACAATCGCTATTGACATCCCTTTTTAAATTCTGCTTTTACTGCCAATTATGAAATTTATTTTATTTTTTCTGTATATTCGACCAATTCTTCGATTATTCTGACGAAGAATAAAAACTTCCTATATTTTTACATTGTATCACAAAATTTTCACATCACTCACATAATTCTCGCATAATTTTATTATAGACAATTTTCATCTTTTTGCACTATAGAATGAATCAGCATTTGAAAAAGCCTCAAAAAAGAATGATTTCTTTTTTGAGGCTTTTTCGATTAACTTGCTTGCTTTCTTTCGCCGTCATTTTTGTATATATTCAGCCCTGCTTCATTCAGCATCCATTCAATATGAACGCCGTAGCCGCTAGTCGGGTCATTTACAAAAACATGCGTAACGGCTCCGATTAGCTTGCCGTCCTGAATGATTGGGCTGCCGCTCATCCCTTGCACGATACCGCCTGTTTTCTTTAATAATTTTTCATCTGTAACTTTCAACACCATTCCCTTTATGGCAGGGAATTTCTGAGGAACAGAACTGACGATTTCAATATCAAATCTCTCAACCTTCGTACCGTCCACAACCGTTAATATTTCTGCAGGTCCTTCCTTCACTTGGTGAGATAAAGTAATCGGAATCGCTTCATCCATCAGCTCGTTTTGAATGTTTCCTTTTAACGATCCAAAAATGCCAAATGGACTGTTTCTTTTTATATTGCCGATTACTTCTTTATTTGGGGAGAATCGTGCCAACTTTTCTCCCGGATCACCATTGCTTCCTCTTTCAATAGAAGTGACGGTTGAGGATACAATTTGCCCGTCTTTCACGACAATCGGCTTTTTCGTGTCAGCATCCGAAATGACGTGACCAAGAGCACCATATTTTTTCGTGTCAGGATGGTAAAAAGTCATCGTACCAATACCTGCTGCGGAATCACGAATATATAGGCCCAGTTTGTACGTATCTTCCGCTTCATCCTTTTGCGGAGTCAGCTTCGCACGTATTGTTTTTTCTTCTCTTTGGATAACCAAATCAAGCGATTGTTTTTCTTCGCCTGCACTTTGTACAAATTCTGAAACGTCTGCCATCTTTTGAATTGCTTTGCCGTTAATCTCTGTAATAATGTCTCCTACCTTAATACCTGCTTCCTCTCCTGGCGAGCTTCTTCCCTGCTCCGTTGATACAAGATGATGCCCGACCACTAGAACACCGATTGTATTCAATTTAACACCGATAGATTGCCCACCTGGAACGAGCTTAAAATCATCAATAATCTCTACGTCCACTTTCTTGATCGGAAAACCGGCTATATCAAGTATCAGCTCATTACTACCGGTAGCTTTTCCGTCAATTGAGATGGAATCCTTAGTATCACTGAGTGTGATTGCCTGATCATTCGAGAGTTTTGCCGTGACCGGAAGTGACTTATTAATTTCATATGATTGACCTTCAAAAAGAATGATTTTCTTCGGAATGGTTAAAATGGATGTCAATGGCTTGAAATAACTTAAGCTAAAAACTGAAACAAGGAGAAATGCACCGATAAAATGTTTTAACGTGATTTTTTTCAACTTTTCTCTCCTCGCTTCCAACTCTCTCTATGGCTACACTATTAATGTTGCCTTCAGCGCAATCATTTATAACCGGCAAAACAAATAAAGCCCTGTCTAATAAGTCATAAATTGACTTTTAGACAGAGCCAGTTACTTTAAATTTCCCGCTTGGACCAATAATTCCTCGGCATGCTTCTTCGTTAAGCTTGTAATTTCAACTCCTGAAATCATTCTTGCGATTTCCTTCACTTTATCATCAAAACTTAACGGACGGACACTTGTTTTTGTACGACCGTTCTTGGTTTCTTTTTCAATGTATAAATGCGTATCGGACATTGCTGCAACTTGAGGCAGATGGGAAATGCACAGCACTTGCGAATCGACCGACACTTTATGAATTTTCTCGGCAATTGCTTGTGCGACACGTCCGCTGACGCCCGTATCGACTTCGTCGAAGATAATGCTCGTAATTCCGCTATGCTTCGAGAAGATATTTTTCAATGCCAGCATAATCCGCGACAGCTCGCCTCCGGAAGCCGTTTTTGCTAAAGGCTTCAAAGGCTCTCCCGGATTGGTGCTGATATAAAATTCAACCTCATCTAGACCAAGCTTGGAAATATCACGATGCGACAGCACTTGTTCAGGTTCAGGCTTTCTTAAAAACACTACTTCAAATTTAGTTTTCTCCATATACAGCTCTTTTAGCTCCTGCAAAATTTGCGAAGTAAGCACTTCTGCATTTTTTTGACGAGCTTTTGAGAGCTTGATTGCCGCTTTCAGCAATTCTTCTTTTTGCGCCATTAGCTGCTTTTCAAGCTTGGCCAAATGCGTTTCCCGATTTTGCAGTGTTTCGATTTCCACTTCAATATCTGCATAATAAGCTAAAATTTCCGCAATTGTTTTGCCATATTTACGCTTTAAATTATTCAGCTCATTTAAACGGCTTTCAATAATATTGAGTCGTTCCGAATCATACTCCAGCATTTCATAAGAATTTCGGATTGATAATGATATTTCTTCGAGCAAATAGTAACTGTTCGTAATCGATTCTGAAAGATTTCCAGCATTGTCATCGATTGCAGCAATGTCATCCATATGACTTTTTGCAATAGAAAGCCAATCCAACGCTTTTTGGTCTCCTCGCAATGCTTCATATGCGGTGTGAAGCCCCTCATAAATCTTCTCAAAATTGTTAATTCGCTTTCGCTCTTCGAATAGCTCATCATCTTCATTTATGCGCAAGTTCGCCTTCTGAATTTCATTATATTGAAACGTCAAAAAATCCAAACGGTGAACAGTCTGTCTTTCGTCTTGGTTTAAACGATTATATTGCTCATGTATTTGACAGTATTCTTCATATACCTTTTCGTATTCCTCATATACAGACTTAATTTCCTCACCGCCGAACTGATCCAACAAAGGCAAATGGAAATGGTGGTCCATCAGCTCTTGATGCTCATGCTGTCCATGAACATCAATCAATGCCTGTCCGATTTCCCTCAGCATCCCGATTGTAACCATCTTACCGTTCACTCTGCATATGCTTTTGCCATTTAAAGCGATATCTCTTCTAAGTATAATTACGCCGTCCGTTGCATCAATTCCCAATGCTTCCGCCTTACTGTATACAGGATGTTCATCACCATTCACCATGAACATTCCCTCAATTTCAGCTTTCGATTCCCCATGTCTTACAAATTCCGAAGAACCTCTTGCGCCGGCCAATAAATTTATCGCATCAATAATGATACTCTTTCCGGCACCGGTTTCTCCGGTAAGAACGGTTAATCCACTCGTAAACGACAGTGACAGCTCTTCGATTATCGCGAAGTTTTTTATGGAAAGTTCAACTAACAATAACGATCTCCCTCACTTTATAACATATCTAGAAAACGTTGCGTAATTACTTCTGCATCCTCAGGATGACGGCAAATAATAAGAATCGTATCATCTCCGCAAATCGTCCCTAAAATCTCATTCCAATCTAATTTATCAATTAATGCACCAATTGCATGAGCATTGCCGGGCAATGTTTTCATCACTAATAAATGACTTGTCGAATCAATGCTGACAAAAGCATCCATCAATGCTCTTTTTAGCTTTTGAAGCGGATTAAAGCGCTGATCAGCAGGCAGACTGTATTTATACTTGCCATCCATTAAAGGAACCTTTACAAGGTGAAGCTCTTTAATATCTCTTGAAATCGTCGCCTGAGTCACGTTATATCCGGCTTTTTTCAGTTCATCTACAAGATCATCCTGTGTTTCAATATCATTATTGGCAATAATCTCACGAATTTTAATATGTCGTTGTCCTTTATTCATCATGCACCTCTTCAATCATTCGTACTGTTTGAATTAAATTTGTTATACAAAACGGCTTATTTTCCTACTTTTTATACAGTTTTCAGTATCTCTTTTATACTTCAAATCATAGACTATTTTAGAAAGCTTGTACATATTTAATTAATAATCATGCATATTTATTATATTTTTATGTATAAACGTATTTCAAGTAAATTCACTTCTTACACATACAGAATGAGCTTTTAAAGTACATAATAAAACCCCCTAAAAAACACGCAGTTTCTTGAGGGGTTTTATATTTCATCTTTTATTTTTTCAATTGTTCGTGCGCTTCATTCACAACTGCCTCAGCAGATGTTGTCAGCTGGTTTTCACCTGTTTCCTTCGTTCCGCTCCAATGAAGGTGAACAAGGAATTCAATATTGCCGTCTCCTCCTGTAATCGGAGAATACGTCAAGTGCTGCACATCAAAACCGAGCGCAAGTGAAAAATCAAGGATTTTGTTAATAACTTGCAAATGGACCTTGCTGTCGCGGACAATTCCTTTTTTACCTACTTGCTCTTTTCCTGCTTCGAATTGCGGCTTAATAAGAGCTGCTACATCGCTGCCGGAAACAAGCAATGTTTTCAACACCGGCAAAATTAACGTTAACGAAATAAAGGAAACATCTATGCTCGCAAAGTTCGGCATTTCGCCTTCCAAATCAGCAGGGGTTACATAGCGGAAATTCGTGCGTTCCATAACGACTACACGTTCATCCTGACGAAGCTTCCATGCAAGCTGATTGTAACCTACATCCAATGCGTAAGACAATTTCACTCCGTTTTGCAAACCGCAATCTGTGAATCCCCCTGTTGAAGAGCCGATATCAAGCATAACCTTATCCTTCAGATCCAGATCAAATGCTTTAATCGCCTTCTCAAGCTTTAGGCCGCCTCTTGATACATACGGCATTACTTTACCTTTTATCGTCAAAACCGTATCGGACGGTATTTTTTCGCCTGGTTTATCTAATCTTTCTTCGTTTGCATAGACAAGCCCGGCCATAATCGCTCGTTTTGCTTTTTCTCTCGTTTCGGCCAGTCCTTGTTCGACCAGCATTACATCAATTCGTTCTTTTTTTATTTTCATTCGTCATGCCCTTTTTTGTTTTTGCGGTGTCATGCTCACTATTTTTGTGATGACATCTTCAGTTGTTAAATGTATTTCTTCAAGAAGCTTGTTAACACTGCCATGCTCAATAAACTTATCCGGAATTCCCATACGATCGATGACAGCTGTATGATAATTATGATCATGCGCGAATTCCAATACAGCACTGCCGAATCCGCCCTCAAGCATCGCTTCTTCCAGTGTAAGAATCGGCATTTTTTGCTGCATCAGACTATGCAGCATCTGCTCATCAAGCGGCTTAATAAAGCGCGCATTGATTACTTTTACAGAGATCCCTTGCTTCTCTAATGCGTCGGCAGCTTCCATCGCCATCGGTATTGTCGTGCCGAAAGTCAGAATAGCAGCATCAGTGCCAGATTTCAATTCTTCCCACGTACCGATTGGAATCACTTTTAACTCTTCATCCATCGGCACGCCATAACCATTTCCGCGCGGATAGCGCATAGCAATCGGCCCATCATTGTATTGAATAGCTGTATTAACCATATGTTGCCCTTCGTTTTCGTCTTTAGGCATCATCAACACTAAGTTAGGAAGATTTCTTAAAAACGAAATATCAAATACTCCTTGATGTGTTTCGCCATCTGCTCCAACTAATCCGGCACGGTCGATGCCGATAAACACATTCAGATTTGGTCGGCAAATATCATGTAACACTTGATCGTAAGCTCTTTGCAGGAAAGTAGAATAAATAGCCAAAAACGGTTTCATATCTTGAGTAGCCAAGCCCGCTGATACAGTGGCGGCATGCTGTTCTGCTATGCCAACGTCAAACATGCGGTCGGGGAACTCCGAGGCAAATCCTTCAAGCTTCGAACCGACCGGCATCGCAGGTGTAATCGCTACAATTCGTTCATCTTCTCGGGCCAGTTTACGAACTGTTTCACTCACCAATGAACTCCATGCCGGACCGGAAGCTGCTGTTTTTACAAAGGCTCCTGTTTCAATTTTGTAAGGACCCGTACCATGCCAATTGCCGACTTTATCTTGCTCAGCTGGCTTGTAGCCCTTGCCCTTTTTCGTAATGACATGCAATAAAACCGGGCCGGATGTCTTCTTGGCATAGCGAATATTCTCAATAAGATCGTCAAAGTTATGACCATCAACCGGACCGAGATACGTAAAGCCCATTTCTTCAAAAAACATTCCTGAAACAAGCAAATATTTCAGACTGTCCTTCACTCGTTCAGCTGTAGCCGCCAACTTGCCGCCGACAGCCGGTATTTTCTTTAATAAATACTCAAGTTCATCTTTTGCTTTGTTATATTTCCCAGCCGTACGCAACTGAGACAGAACATTATGCAAAGCACCCACATTCGGAGCAATCGACATTTCATTATCATTTAAGACAACCAGAATATCTTTCTTTGCATGCCCTATATGGTTCAGCGCTTCCAACGCCATTCCGCCAGTCAAAGCGCCATCCCCAATAATCGGGACAATATGGCTTTTTTCTTTTTTTAAATCGCGCGCAATCGCCATTCCCATTGCAGCTGATAAGGAAGTCGAGCTATGTCCTGTTTCCCATACATCATGTTCGCTTTCGCTCATTTTCGGAAAACCGCATAATCCCTTATATTGTCGCAACGTATCAAATTGACCAGCTCTGCCAGTTAAAATCTTATGGACATAAGATTGATGACCAACATCCCATATCAGTTTATCAGCCGGACTGTTCAGCTCTCGGTGAAGCGCAATCGTTAATTCAACTACTCCTAAATTCGGACCAATATGCCCTCCGGTAACAGAAAGCTTTTGAATTAGAAATTCGCGTATATCCTGACTCAGCGCTTCTAATTCTTGTTTATTCATATTTTTTAAAAATGAAGGGTCCTTTATTGTTAGAAGATCCAACAGGATCACTCACTTTCTTCAAGTTCTGTCTACACTCAACTAATACTGTCATTTTCCAAAAAGACCGTTAACACTTAGTGTGATAACGGTCACGCAATTCGTTAATTCCATACTATATATGGTTGTTTTTGATAGCTTATTCTAGGTCAATATACCATAAAAACAGCGTAATCACAAATGAATAACTGCCAACTGATGACAGCGTTACATATTTCTTTCTGCTACAAGTTTTGTCAAATCCATTAAATAGCTATTTTCCAACTGAATACTTTCCAATGCGCGAATCGCTTGTTCTATTTCTTCTGATAATTTAACATTTGCGCCAGTAAGCGTCAATAAAGCCGGATATGTGCTTTTATTATTATCCACATCGCTTCCGACCGGTTTGCCGATCAACTCTTCATTTCCTTCAACGTCTAATATATCGTCGCGGATTTGAAAGGCCAAGCCAAGATGCTTTGCAAACTTTCGCAATGCCTCAAGCTGAATTTCATCAGCACCCGCTAAGATTGCTCCGGTAATAACGCTTGCAGACAGCAGTTTACCTGTTTTGTGCTCATGAATATACTCTAATTCTTCTAAACTGATAGTCTTGCCTTCCGATGCCATATCTACCGTTTGTCCGCCAATCATTCCTTCTGCACCCGCACATTTGGCAATCTCGCTTATAATAGCGAGTTGCTGTTCTGCAGTCACTTCCGTTTGCTTCATTTCCGAAAGCACACTGAAGCTATGTGTCAGAAGGGCATCTCCGGCCAAAATCGCATTCGCTTCGCCGAATACAATATGATTAGTCGGCTTGCCGCGGCGCATGCTGTCATTGTCCATTCCCGGAAGATCATCGTGAATTAGCGAGTACGTGTGAATCATCTCAATGCTGCAAGCGACCGGCAAACCGATTGCTGTCTCTTTTCCGAATGCATCAATTACAGCAAATACAAGCATCGGGCGGATTCTTTTTCCTCCCGCCTGCAATGAATAATCCATTGATTCCTTTAAAACAGCCGGTGCGTTAATACGGTCAATATACCGCTTTAATTCCTGCTCAATCAGTTCTTTATGCGCTTGTGAAAATTGACGAAAAGACGAAGACATGTGTCAGTCCTCCTCTTTCACTTGAAACGGCTTTAATTCTCCGTTTTCATCCAATATTTGCACAAGCTGTTCCTGTGCAGCCGCCAACTTGCCATGGCAAATTTTCGATAAATCCATTCCCTTTTTATAAATTGTAATCGCTTCCTCCAGCGGAACATCCCCTTCTTCAAGCAATTCCACAATATGCTCCAACTGTTCCATTGCCTCTTCAAACGTCAATTCATTTTCTTTACTCATTTCAATGCACTCTCCTTACTTTCCTTCACTTCACAAAGAAGTTGGCCATCCTTTAAGACAACAGAAATTTCGTCTCCTTTTTGCACTTGCTTTCTGCTCTTAATTAATTGTTCATGACGATCAAATGTTATGCTATAACCCCGTTCCATAATATTTAACGGATTCAAAATCGATAATTTGCTGACCGTTGCAGAGAACTTCTGTTCATGCGTCTGAACTGTATTATTCATCGCTCTTGTCATTTGCTTGACGTACCTTGAAAGCAGCTCATAATTCGCATCAATTCGCGATTTAGGATTGTGCTTATTTAAAGCATTATAAATAGTTTGCAGACCTTCTGCCTTTCTTGTATAAAAGCGCTGGCTTTCTTTTCGCAGCCTTTCAACCGTTCGGTCCAGCTGCTCGACCTTTTGCTGATAAAGCTTTTCCGGATAGCGGAATGCATAAGACTTGTCCAATCTTTCAAGAGATGCTGTCTTTTGTTTGATTTCATTCGAGATGAATGTTGTTAACTTCGATGTATAGCCGGAAATGGTCTTTCGCAGCTCCAAATAATGCGGAACAGCCAATTCTGCAGCAGCTGTTGGTGTTGCAGCACGAATATCGCCGACAAAATCAGCAATCGTTGTATCTGTCTCATGACCTACTGCTGAAATAATCGGGATTTCCGAAGCGAAAATCGCCCGCGCTACCTTCTCCTCATTAAAAGCCCACAGTTCTTCTATGGAACCGCCGCCGCGTCCGACAATCAGTACGTCAATCTCCGCTCTTTCATTGGCTGTTTGAATCGCTTGCACAATTGAATCCGGAGCTTGCGGACCTTGCACCAGTGCAGGAAGAAGCACTACATTCCCCATCGGATAGCGTCTTTTCAGCGTCGTAATAATATCCCTTACAGCCGCTCCTGTCGGCGATGTAATGACACCAATCGTCGAAGGATATAAAGGAATCGCCTTCTTATGCTGGGAATCAAATAAACCTTCTGCCTGCAGACGCTCCTTCATCTGCTGAAAAGCAACGAATAAATCGCCGACGCCATCCGGATGCATCTCACGCACATAAACTTGATAATTCCCGCTTTGTTCAAACACCGATACTTCGCCTCTTACAAGCACCTTCATGCCGTTCTCAGGCTTAAATACGAGTCCATGGCTTTGTTTAGCAAACATAACAGCTGACAGACGCGCTTTTTCATCCTTTAACGTGAAATACATATGACCGCTCGAATGCTGTTTATAGTTGGATATTTCACCTTTTATGTAAATATCGCGCAAATGGGGATCATAATCGAATTTTCTCTTGATATATTTTGTTAAGGCACTGACCGTTACATACTGTTCAATACTCATATGCAGTACCCCCTTTGTTTCTTATTTTTAAATGTACAATAAAAAAACTGCCCTCTTGCTATTATAAACAAAAGGACAGATTTATTTAAACTATTTCAACAATCTTATTTCAAAGAGAGTGTTTTTCGGGCTGATTTCAACGTATTATGCATCAGCATCGTAATTGTCATCGGTCCAACACCCTTCGGAACCGGCGTAATGTAGGATGCAATTTCTTTTACTTCGTCATAAGCAACGTCGCCGCAAAGCTTGCCTTCTTCGTCACGGTTCATACCGACATCAATGACAACAGCTCCCGGTTTTACATGCTCAGCTGTGATGACATTTCGTTTCCCTACAGCAACGACTAAAATATCCGCATCTTTCGTGTACTTCGCCATATCGACTGTTCTTGAATGACAGTACGTAACCGTCGCATTCTTATTTAACAAAAGCTGACCTTGCGGCTTTCCGACGATATTACTGCGGCCGACAACAACTGCATGCTTACCGGCAGGGTCACAACCGATATGCTCAAGCATGACCATAACTCCATAAGGTGTACAAGGATAATAAGTATCTTGTCCGATCATCATTTTACCGACATTTACCGGATGGAAGCCATCGACATCCTTTTCAGGAGAAATGGCCTCAATGACGGCATCCTCATCAATATGTTTTGGTAAAGGCAATTGAACTAAAATGCCATGAATTTTTTCATCTTTATTTAACTCGTCAATTTTCGCAAGTAACTCTTCTTGCGATGCAGTTTCTGGAAGTCTAATTAACACAGAATACATACCCAATTGTTGACAAGCTTTTTCTTTCATGGAAACGTATGTTTTTGAAGCTTGATTATCACCTACTAAAATAACAGCCAGGCCAGGTGTCATACCCTTTTCCTTTAATTCTGCCACTTGCAGAGCGATGTCTTCTCTCACTTTTTTTGCAATTTCTACCCCATCAATGATGATTGCTGCCATGCCAAACTCCCTCTCTTTGCCATTTATAATCTATATTTTATAAATGTAAGTGCAGCTTTACTTTAGAAAGAACTGCATTTACAAATTTACTCGATTGGTCATCTCCATAAGCTTTTGCAATTTCAATGCTTTCATCAATAACAACGTTAACTGGAACATCTGTGCTTTTCAGCATTTCAAAAGTAGCGATACGAAGAATATTGCGGTCAATATTGCCTAATCTTTCGATTGTCCAATTTTCTAGATTTGCTTTTAAGATTTCGTCGATTTTTTCTAGATTGTCTACAGCGCCAACTACAAGAAACTCCAAATAAGCATCTTTCGGTTGATCTTCTAATACATTGCTAATCGCGTCCTGCACATCCGTTTTTGCAAGATCGATTTGGAATAAGGCTTGTAATGCCTTTTCACGGGCTGTTCTGCGTTTCATATAGTAACTCCTTTTAATCACTTTCTGTAGCTCGTCGCTTTTTCATCTAGTAAAAACTATAGCATAAACGAACATTGAAAGGTAGTATTTCGAAAAATATTAAGATATTGAAAAAAATATATGGAAAATTCATATAAATACTGATGTTTATCGCTCCGATATCTTCAGTATAGCCTTGAAAGTATAGTCTATTCTATACGTTAATGCAAGTATGAACAGTGCCTTAAAAGGCTTTCCAACCTAAAAAAGTCTAACCTTTTATTTGCGTGAAACGCAACATAAAAAGTTAGACCATATTTAGGAAGTACATTATGCTTCTTGCGTTACCTCTGCCTCAGCCTTAGCTGATTCGAATGCAACACCGACAACATGTATGTTCACTTCATCTGCTTCTAGAGCTGTCATGTTCATTAACGCTTGACGAATATTGTCTTGAACCTCTTGGGCAACTTTAGGAATAGATAGACCAAACTTAACCATGCAATAGATGTCAATTTTGAAACTTTCCTCAGAAAGTTCAACTTTTACACCTTTCCCGTGATTTTTTTTACCTAACTTTTCAACTACACCTGTAGCGAAATTGCCGCGCATTTGCGCAATTCCTTCCACTTCTGATGCAGCAATTCCTGCAATTACTTCAATAACTTCAGGAGCGATTTCCACTTTCCCTAAGCTATTGTTTCCTTGAGCCATTTCAAGCATATTGTTCTGCTCTGCCATAAAAACACCTCCAGCTTTACTCAATCATTAAGAGCCCATTACATCATGGTTTTCCAAGAACTTTGTGTTGAAATCTCCATCAACAAAAGTCTCGTGCTGAAGCAACTTTAAGTGGAACGGAATTGTCGTATGAATGCCTTCAATTACAAATTCACTTAAAGCACGTTTCATTCGATCAATCGCTTCTTGACGTGTTTTACCGTGAGTAATGACTTTAGCAATCATACTATCATAAAATGGCGGAATTGTATAACCCGGATAAGCAGCAGAATCCACCCTTACACCGTAACCGCCCGGCGGAAGATACATTTCGATTTTCCCGGCAGATGGCATAAAGTTCTTGCTTGGGTTTTCCGCATTGATTCGGCATTCAATGGACCAACCGTTAAAAGTTACCTCTTCTTGAGTTAAACAAAGTTTTTCTCCGTTTGCAACACGAATTTGTTCTTTGATTAAATCAACACCAGTAACCATCTCCGTAACAGGGTGCTCAACTTGAATACGCGTATTCATTTCCATGAAGTAATACTTTTTATTTTTGTAATCATAAATAAATTCTACCGTACCGGCACCTGAATAATCAACAGCTAAAGCAGCTTTTACAGCAGCATCACCCATTTGCGCACGAATTTCTTCCGTAATAGCAGGAGATGGTGTTTCTTCCAGCAATTTTTGTAATCGTCTTTGGATTGTACAATCACGCTCACCCAAGTGAATCGCGTTTCCGTGATTATCAGCTAATACTTGAATTTCCACGTGGCGGAAATCTTCAATGTATTTCTCCAAGTATACACCTGGGTTGCCGAATGCAGTTGCAGCTTCCTGCTGAGTGATATTGATGCCTTTTACAAGCTCATCTTCATCTCTTGCAACACGGATTCCTTTACCGCCTCCGCCTGCTGTTGCTTTGATGATGACAGGATAACCGATTTTATCTGCTGTTTCTTTGCCGTGTTCGATATCTTGGATGATACCGTCAGATCCCGGAACAATCGGAACTCCCGCAGCTTCCATCGTATCTCTCGCAACATCTTTCGTACCCATTTTAGAAATAGCTTCCGGAGATGGTCCTACCCAAATGATATCGCATTCTCTGCATAGTTCAGCAAAGCTAGCATTTTCCGCTAAAAAGCCGTAACCCGGATGGATTGCATCACTGCCTGTCTTTTTAGCAACACTAATAATATTCACAGTATTCAAATAACTGTCTTTAGAAAGAATCGGACCAATACAATACGCTTCATCGGCAAGTTGCACATGCAATGCTTCACGGTCTCCTTCAGAATAAACCGCTACTGTTTCAATTCCTAATTCTTTACATGCTCGAATAATACGAACAGCAATTTCTCCTCTATTTGCAATCAATAGCTTCTTTATCATCTTGTTACAGCTCCTTATTCAGCTTTTACTAAGAATAATGGTTGACCATATTCTACAAGCTGGCCATCTTTTACAAGAATTTCAACAATTTCCCCTTTTACTTCCGCTGTAATCTCATTGAAAAGCTTCATCGCTTCAACGATACATACAACATCTTCATCAGATACTTTAGAACCTACTTTTACATAAGCTTCTGTATCCGGTGATGGAGATTGATAGAAAGTTCCTACCATTGGAGAAGTAACCTTATGAAGATTTTCATCGATTGTCTTCACTTCTTCTTTTGCAGGCTCAGCTTGAACAGCCGGTGCTGCTTTCTCTGCAGCCGGTGCTACCGCTTTCACTTCTGTCACAGCTGCAGGTGCTGCTGGAGCAGGAACTGAAACTTGAGGAACAACAACACTTCCACCTGATTTTTTCATTTCAATTTTAGTTCCGCTTTGCTCATAAACAAATTCCTGTATGCTAGAACTATCCACTAATTTAATTAATTCTCTGATTTCTTGTACTTTTAACAACGTACTGCACCCCATTCCCTATTATTAAAACCACTATTTAAAAACCACTATTGATATCATAATATAATTCCTGTACTAATACAATCTTTGAATTCGATTTATCTGAAGATTTCTAAAAAACACGTCAAAAGTTATCGTTTTTTGGCTATTATTGTCATATAACGGATATTTCAGGTATCATTTGTCAATTCACTTCCGACGGAGTAAATTCTGTTATACAATATGAATAAAATGGTTTTTTGAGGAATAGGCGGTCTTTACCGGATAAAACAAAATATTCGTTATATTATTTTAAATGATATGTTACAAAACAAAACCAAGGACTCCAGGAAGTCAGTTAATGACTTTCTGGAGTCCTGTTCTTCTTTGTTTAATTGCTCGCTTCCGCTTGTTTGACTTCAACCGTAACATTTTCCGCTTCCGGAATCTCGTCAAATACTAATCTGATTATGTCATTGGTTTGCGATTTCGACAGCTCTTGCGATTTTACTGTTACTTTTACTTGCTCTCCATCCGCCTGCACAAACGCCGCATCGAAATTCATATCAACAATGAATGTTTCAAGAATGGTTTCCTTTTGGTTGAGTGTTCTAAGCTGCTTAATCGTTTCATTTGCTTCATCTCTCTCCGCTGCTGTCAGTTCCGTGTTCGATAGTCTGATTGTCAGCTCTTCAATTAAACGATTTCGTTCATCTGTCACTTCCATACGCATTGTTTCGAAGGATTGATCGCTTCCTGTCGGAGATACCTCTTCAGTAGTGCTTTGCTCGCCGGTTTCCTCGCCTTTATTTTCACCATCCTGCTCGCCCTTCGGCGCCTGATCTTGTTCTTCGGCTTCATTACTCTCATTATTCACAGTTGTTGCCATATCGTTGCCCTGCTTCGGGTCAAGCGTGACATAGTAAACTGATAGAACAATTACTAAGCTCAGCATCGTCAATAGCCATACCGTTTGCTTTTTTAATAACATTCCAATTCCTCCTTATTTTTTCGGCATTACCGCCACCTTATGAGTTGGTATATCCAATACGCGTGTTACAGCTTCAACAATCCATTTTTTTACCGTTATATCATCAGCCCCTTTGGCAACGACAAGAACGCCCCTTACCTCAGGCTTCTTTGTTTCTTGAACGACCGGGACCTCTTGATCGCCATTTCGAACAATGACCACTTGTTCATCATCCGATATGTCCTCCACCGTGCGTTTGCCTCCTTCACGGTCAGTTTCATCGGTTACTTGCTTTTGATTCACTCTATTTTTTTGATACACTTTTCTTTCGGTAGCTTCTACATTGACAACAATTGTCACATCCGAGACGCCGTTAATTGCCTCCAACGCTTCTTTTACTGCATGTTCAAAATTTTCCTCATAATCGGCAATCGTCATCCCTGAGCTTGTACCCTTATCACCGAAGGTTTCCACATCTTCCGGCGTTTCTTGTTCAAATACTGGGACATCAGCAGTTGATGCTGCATTATCATCCTGTTTTGTAAAAAAATCGCTGATCATCATAAACAAAACACCTAACACAAGCACTCCCAGCAAATAAAAATAGAACGTCGGCTTCTTTTTTTGATTCTTATCCGTCGGATGCTGATCTTGCTTCCATAATTTCTTCAGCCACTTGAGAAATGTATGATCCTCTCTCAAAATAAAGCGTCCTCCTTTCAACATTTCAATAGAGTGTCTCCAACCATCTTTTATGCAGGGTATAGTTTATATGGTTCAGGCGGATACAATCCCCCATCTGAAATGTTGAAGCCTACGTGGTCCAACGAAAGATTTGCAGTATCAACAATTACGTCTGGACTTGCCCTTCAATTCGCCGAGCCGAATCGAATATCGACTTCAATCTGTTCTGCATCTATACCCCATTGAGTTGCGAGAAACTGTTTAATTTCATCGGATTGTTTACTTTGCTCGGTTAATGATTTTTTCGTATCAATATCTACTAATTGGACTGTTTCAATCGCATTATCTTCTGCATGCTCGGCAAGTATGACTGAAATAACAGCTATGTCTTCTGGAATGACTGGATTATCAAGGGTCTTCAAGGACACTTCTATATGTTCAAAGGCATAATTATATCGATTGATCAACTCCTCTTCTCCGTCTGTTTTTAATTGAACAGCTACTTCTTCTAGAATATATGCGGAAGTAACAGCTTGTATTTCTTTTTTCTTGCTATCTATTAAATTTTCCATATTATCATCTTGAGTATTAACGGACATGGCCGTCTCTACTAACTTATCAACATCCGTTGACAGCAGCTTAAAAATCGGCGAAAGCATAATCGTAATCAGTAATAAACCAATGACCATCTTCGCATACTTGCGCATTGCTGTATTCGGCAAAAGCATGTCCATAATTGTCGCAAGTATAATGAAAATGATAATATTGGTCACCCAGCCTGTCAGAAAACTCATTGTATCTTCACCTACCTCACCATTAAAGTAACGTTGCCGGCAGCTATAATGATTGTCATGCTTAAAAAGAACATGATTGAAACAATGGCTAAGGCGGCGAAAATATACATGATGCTTTTACTGATGACATCGAGGCATTGGATGACAGGCCCGCCTCCAAGCGGTTGAAGAATAGCAGCTGCGAACTTATATATGAAGGCAATCACCAATATTTTCAAAGCCGGAAAAATGGCAATCAGCAGTAAAATCACGACGCCTGCAATTCCGACTGTATTTTTCAGTAAGACAGAGGCACTGATGACCGTGTCTGCCGCATCGGTGAACATCCGCCCGACGACTGGAATAAAGTTACCGGTAATAAATTTTGCCGTTCGGATCGAGACACCATCCGCGACAGCCGAAGACGCTCCCTGTACAGAAATAACTCCTAAAAAAGCTGTCATGAATATCCCAAGCAGCCCGATGCTCCAATTTCTTAAAAGTGAAGCCAGCTGCGAAACTTTGTAATGCTCCGTCAATGTACTGACAATGCTCAAAACTGTCGCGATAAATAACAGCGGCAATATGACACTGCCAATCAACAAACCGCTCGTATTCATCAAAAACAGCAAAATCGGATGAAAAAAAGCAGCCGATACAATGCCTCCGGAAGCGACTATCAGCGCGAGCAGCAACGGCACCAATGCTAAAAAGAAGGAAATCATCGTATCAACCGTCTCTTTTGCATAATCAATAACAATGTAGAAACTATTCAGCGCGATAATAATGAGAACGATAAAGACAATGCTATAGGCAATTTTGCTGACCGAGCTATTTTCAAATGCATTTTGGAGCGACTGCAGAAACATACTGAAAATCGTCAGTAAAATTAGCATTCCGAGAAGCTTGCCGTTTGCCAGCAATTCATGAAAGGCGAACTTCAAAAAGCCTGTTAACCAGCCTTTAAGGGAGAAGCTTTCGTCCCCTTTAATGAAATCCATCAGCGAACCCTTTTGTCCTTCAGGCAGAAAACCGCCATACTCGTCCAAAATTTGATTCCAAAATTGTTTCATTTCATCTAAATTGATTTGCTCTAAACTGCTGTCGATCATCTCTTCTGTCGTTGCATTTTCTTCTGTATTTTCTTCTGTATTTTGATTGAGATTGTAGTTTACATCCGGTGAAGCGCGGGCGAGATCCGGCTGAAGTAAAATAAAAATAAGAAAGGTTAATAGTAATAGGAGACGTTGCTTCATTTCTTCACCTCAATTTCCGCAATTCTAGCTCGGTATCAGATTCAGTATCGTTTCAATTAATACGGTTAAAATCGGAATCGCCATGGCCAAAATAATAATTTTCCCCGCCAGTTCAATTTTCGATGCTAATGTTCCTTGTCCGGCATCTTTTGTTATTTGCGAGGCAAATTCCGCTAAGTACGCAATCCCGATAATCTTTAAGATGGTTTCAACATACGCCGTATTCACACTGGATTTTTGGGCAATCAGTTGAAGCATGGAAATGATGTTGTAAATTTGATCGACCAGAAGCAAAAAAATCGTACAGCCGACGAATATGACTAATAAAAATGCGAAGTTCGGCTTCTGCTCCTTCAGAATCGTAGCAAGGAAGGTGGCCAATAAAGCTATTCCAATGATTTTCAGAATTTCAATTGTCGTTCCCTCCCCACATTACTGAAACAAAAATACAGCCTTAATTTTTGTGAATAATTGATCCAATATTTGGGCAACCATAAATAAAATATAAATAAAGCCAAACAATGTGACCCACTGGGAGTATTCTTTTTTATTAATTTGTTCGAGCAGCGTATTGATGAACGCGATTACAATTCCGACTCCTGCAATTTTAAAAATCAAACCGACTTCTATTCCCATTTTGGTTTCCCCCTACAGCTGGTTAAACAAGCAATATAATAAACAACAGGCCAACTAGAACCCCTAAACTTTTGATCATTTTTTCATACTTGCCCTGCGCGATCAGCGCTTCATTTTCCTCCCGCTCAAGATGCGTCATCGTTAATGCGATTTGCTTTTGCTGCTGAAAGCGGTCATGCTTGCCGAGCGTTTCTCCGAATTGCTCCAGAATCTCTAGATCCTTCGGCTGCAATGCCAACATGGAGTTGATGCTTTTTAAACTCTCTGTCCATGCATACTTTACACTTGCTTCCTCTTTTTGCAAATTTGCTGAAAACGTATTAAAAAACAGGCTAATCGGTTTCGGCATTTGCTTCGATAATCGGTTCGAAGCCTCCTGCAAAGGCAAATGCCCAAACATAATTTCAGCCTCCAAAGCCTGCAGCGCTGTTTTAAAATAGCGCAATTGCTTTGGCCGATCGCTTAAATGACGGGATAATTGGAAACCGAGTAATGTACAGGCCACCAATATGAAAGCTGCTCCGATTATTTTGAACATCACTTCATCCCTCGTTCCAGCCGCAATGCTTCACCCTTGCCATTTGTCACTTTATAATGAAAGCCTCTTTCGTTGTCCCTGCCAAGAATAACAAAGCGATCAAAAGCGTGGTATTCCATGACTTTCTGTATACTTGGCCGCTTCATGACATCGGCAAAAGAATAGCCATGTGTCGTGATTATAAGCTTGATGCCTGCATGGATTGCCTCAATTACTGCTGCTGCATCCTCCGTTCTGCCGATTTCATCCGCTACGATGACATCTGGGCTCATTGAGCGAATCAGCATCATCATCCCCTCCGCCTTCGGACAAGCATCCAGCACATCAATTCGCGGACCGAATTGCAATTGCGGAACGCCGCGCACACAGCCGGCAATTTCCGAACGTTCATCGACAATCCCGACTTTTAAAGCCTGATTTGCTGCTTTATCGTTCCCAACAGAGATAATTCGTGCCAAATCACGCAGAATCGTTGTTTTTCCCGACTGCGGCGGACCGATTATCATTGTATTTTTCCAACCGTCTTCATATAAATATGGAATCAAGCTCTCCGCGCACCCTATCTTCTCTCGCGCTATTCTAATGTTATAGGATGAAATATGAATAATGGCTTTTACATAGCCGCTGTCCAAAATCACCTTTCCGGCAATTCCGACTCGATGACCGCCTTCAATTGTAATATAGCCTCGTTTCAGTTCCTCTTCCATGGTATACATAGAAAATTGCGTGATGCGATTCAACAGCTGAGACGCTTCTTCCTCCGTTACGATGAAAGGCAGTAATTCATATGAGCGACCAGCCGATATTTCAATTGGTCTGCCAATTCTTATACGAATCTCTTCGATTTTGTTTAATATACTTGGAGGCATATGTTGGAGCTGTTCGGCTATTTTTTTCGGCAAAAAAGAAAAGATTGTTTGCATGAAGCCTCCCTCCCTTAGTGTAACGTTCAAAGAATATCTGCAAGGTACCTAGGTGACCTTTTTTCTTATTTTCCATATCAATGTATGGCCAGCCTGTACACTTTATGACAAATACTTCGAAACAGATGACTGTGAATGGCATATTTTTTGAATGAACATTCACTCATTTTGTGTTATGATATTGGAAATAATTAGGGAGGTGTTGTAATGTTGTTTCGCAAATCTATCGAAAGCGGGATGAAAGGGGGTGTTGCTTTTATAAATGGGACCATTCAGTTTCAATCCGTAAAACTGAATGTTTTCAGTTATGTCACAGATGGGATAGCCATTGATGCAGGATCACACTCCTTAAGAACCTCCTTTCAGCCTTTTTATGAACGACAGCAGATTGATGCGTTATATTGCACGCATATTCATGAAGATCATACAGGCTGTGCAAAATGGTTTCAAGAAAGAAACGTTCCGATATATTTGCACAAAAACGCAATCACAGCAGCAAATAAAGCAGGCAGCTACCCTTTCTATAGACGTCTCTTTTGGGGCAAACGCAAAGCATTTCAAGCACTAATAGCGCCGGGCACCTTCCAATCGCAAAAATATCAATGGAAAAGTATTTTCTCTCCTGGTCATTCTGATGACCATTTAGCTTATTTAAACACATCGACAGGGCAGCTATTTTCAGGAGATTTATTTGTACAAGTAAAAACGAAGGTCATTATGGACAGCGAATCGATTCCACAAATAATTGATTCACTTCATAAGGTTTTAGCGTATGATTTTGAAGAGATTTTTTGCAATCATGCCGGCTATATTCCAGACGGCAAACAAAAACTTCAGGAAAAGCTTGAGTACTTGCTGCAAATACAAAATGAAGTGCAGCTGCTTCATAAAATAGGCTTGTCCGAAAAGGAAATTCAGCAGCGTCTATTTCCGCGTAAATATCCGATTACAACCGCATCCTTTGGACAATGGGATTCCAAGCATATCGTGACCTCAATTTTGAAAGCACAAAAGCGGGAGCATGTAGTATAACTCAACAAAAAAAAGCAGAAGGATGATCCTCTGCTTTTTTTCATGTTATTAACCGCGAGATACGTATGATCCGTCAGTTGTGTTGATAACTAATTTGTCACCTTGGTTTACGAAGAAAGGAACTTGAACAACAAGACCAGTTTCAACAGTTGCCGGTTTTGTTCCGCCTGAAGCTGTATCACCTTTAATACCAGGTTCAGTTTCAGTAACTTCTAGTGTAACTGTGTTCGGAAGCTCAACACCGATTGTTTCTGTTTGGTAAGTCATGATGTAAACTTCCATGTTTTCTTTCAAGAATTTAAGCTCGCGCTCGATTTGAGTTGCTGCTAATTCGATTTGATCGTAAGTTTCTTGGTCCATGAATACGTGCTGATCGCCGTTTGCATACAAGTATTGCATTTTGCGGTTTTCGATATGAGCTTTCGCTACTTTCTCACCAGCACGGAATGTTTTTTCTTGGATAGCGCCTGTACGAAGGTTACGAAGCTTAGAACGTACGAAAGCAGCTCCTTTACCTGGTTTTACGTGTTGGAAGTCGATTACTTGCCAAATTCCATTGTCCACTTCAATTGTTAAACCTGTTCTGAAATCATTTACTGAGATCATTTATGTTCCTCCTAAAAATTACAATATGATGAGTTCTTTCGGTGAATGCGTCAGAGCTTCATTACCGTCATTCGTTATAATTGTATCATCTTCAATACGTACTCCACCAAGGCCGGCTACGTATATACCCGGTTCACATGTTACAACCATCCCTGGCTCTAAAATGATGTCGCTCTTAAAGGAAAGCGCCGGACCTTCATGTACTTCAAGTCCGATACCATGTCCTGTAGAATGACCGAAATTAGGTCCATAGCCTTTTTCCGTAATATAATCACGTGTCAGTGCATCTGCTTCTTTACCTGTCATGCCCGGCTTAATGCCTGCCATTCCGCGCAGTTGCGCCTCTAATACGATATTATAAATGTTAATCAATTCATCACTTGGTTGGCCGACTGCAACGGTTCTAGTAATATCAGACACATAGCCGTTATAATATGCGCCAAAATCAAGCGTTACAAAATCGCCTGATTCAATGACCTTATCACTGGCAACGCCATGCGGCAATGCTGATCGGTGCCCAGAGGCTACTATTATATCGAAGGAAGAAGAAGTTGCTCCTTGTTTTCTCATAAAGAACTCTAATTCATTGGAAACATCCAATTCAGTTCTGCCTGGGCGAATATACCCGAGAATATGCTCAAATGCCGCGTCGGCAATCTTTGCAGCATCCTTTAATATCTTAATCTCTGAGTTAGTCTTTATCAAGCGTAATTTCTCGATGACACCAGAAATCGGAACCAATTCTCCGTTGATCGCTTCATTGTATTGTACATAGGAGGCATATGATAGCGTATCTTGCTCAAAACCAAGCTTTGTGATGCCTAATTCTTTCGCTGCAGCCGCTACCTCTTCATGAATCGGTCCGGTATGTTTCACGATTTCATAATCCGGACATTGGCTTGTTGCCTGCTCCATATAACGGAAGTCCGTTATAAATAATGCTTTGGAATTAGAAACAAGTGCTACACCAGCTGTTCCAGTAAATCCTGTCATAAATCTTCTATTGTAAGGATTTGTAATCAGCATTCCATCAATTTGCAGTTGTTCAAATGACTCTCGCAATTTTTCGATTTTACTCACTCGAATTCTCCCCCAACATCTTATCATTTGCTGATTAATATGTATTAAATCAGTACCATCATTCTAACATACTCCGTGTTCGCACATATAGAAATGTTTTGCATATTCTACATTAAGACTGCACTTTCTCCGCCTCATTCTGTTCGACTTCTTCTTGCCTTTGTCTCTCGTTTTCATCAAATGAAATGCTTACCCCGACAAACACGCCAAATAGAATGTACAAGCAGACTGTTGTCACAACCGTATTGAAATCCATTTCCTGAACGACAGGCATTGTTGGCAAAAAGCGGACAAGAACAAGATGGACAAGCACCCACAAAACCACCCCATAAATCATACTGACTAAAAGCTGATCTTGCTTGCGCAATAACCAATAATATAAAAAAGCTGCGGCAATACCCGCCAGACCACAAACAAGAATTCCTATAATAATACCGATAAATCCGTCTGTCCACGAAAATCTGTTCCAAGCGCCAAGCACGACGGCAGGTCCAATTTCCGTAAAATTAAAATAATGCGACAACTGACCAAGCGCGCTCCAAAATAGCCCTCCAATAAAGCCGATTAAAAAAACATTTCCTATTTGCGATATCGGTTTCTCTTGTTTCGCTTGTCTGCCATTATTATGCTGTTGATTTTGATCATTAGCCATAGTTTTTCACCTCCTCAAACAGTATGCCCCTAATTGACAAAAAGCTTTCTTGCCAGTCAGAAGCTCTCATTTTTTTTTTGAAGCTTCCAGTCTCCTTCCTCGTTGATATTCTTGTGAATAAAGGATATAGTTAACTTATAATCTTCACGAAATATTTTTGAAATTTTCAGCATAGGTTGGTGAAAGAATGTCTCAAGAAAAACCGGTATACGGCGGTCAAGCTGTTGTCGAAGGTGTTATGTTCGGCGGAAAAAAACATACCGTAACAGCAATCAGACGAAAAGACGGCTCCATTGATTATTATCATGTGCCTAGAAAGCCGCATCCGCTATTAACATCTATTAAAAAAATTCCATTCCTCCGGGGAATAGCTGCTCTTATAGATGCCAGTGCGAATGGATCAAAGCACTTAAACTTTTCTACCGAAAGATACGACCTCGATCCTTCAGAGGATGCTCAACTTGAGGAAGAAAAACCACCTTCAACTTTTGGCATTGTATTAAGTGTTGCAGCAATTGGCGTTCTTTCCTTTCTTTTCAGTAAATTTGTCTTTACTTTGGTTCCTGTTTTTTTGGCTAATTTAACGAAACCTGTTTTCTCATCCGATTTCGGACAAATTTTTATTGAATCAGTATTTAAATTACTGCTGTTGCTTCTCTATATTTATTTCGTTTCGATGACTCCGTTAATAAAACGGGTTTTCCAATATCATGGAGCAGAGCATAAGGTCATTAACGCTTACGAAAGCAATAAAGAGCTGACAGTAGAAAATGTCCAAGCACAATCACGTCTTCATTACCGATGCGGAAGCAGCTTCATTTTGTTTACTGTCATTGTCGGTTTCTTCGTCTATATGCTTGTGCCGACTGATCCGCTATGGGCACGTGTATTAAACAGACTGGCATTGATTCCGGTCGTACTTGGAATATCGTTTGAAGTTCTGCAATTGACAAATAAACTGCGTGACGTGCCTGTACTTCGTTTCTTAGGTTATCCAGGTCTATGGCTGCAGCTGCTGACAACGAAAGAACCAAAGGATGATCAAGTGGAAGTGGCAATTTTGTCATTTAAACGCTTATTGGAATTGGAAAACGAGCAAGAAATTAAGAAAAGTGGTTTAGAGAAAGAAAGTATAGTGTAAAATATAAATATATGTATATTTTTTAAATACTTGAGCGAAAGTCAATTAACATATCAATTCTAGTCTCCCTAGCTATTTAAAGAGGAGGTGGCCAATTTGAATCGTTCCATGTTCATTGTAGCTCTAACTGTTATTGGATTAGCTTTACTCGGCTTCGGAAGCCAACTGATTAAAAATCCATCAGGATTACTGACCAGCATTCTTATTTTTGCGGCAATCGGGGTAGTAATTTGGCTTATTTTCACAAAAGTTTCCACTCCGTCTAATCAAAATCAAAAGAAATACAATAAGGCCGTAAAACAGTCCAAGAAATATCAAGAAAACAAAGCAGCAAGCAAAACAAAGCCTGTCAAAAAAGGTAAAGTAATGGACTATTCAATAGGCCAATCGCGGAGCCAAATCGCTAAGACAAACAGACGCAAAAAATCAGATGTCCATTTAACTGTTATTGAAGGAAAGAAGGGCAAAAAGAAAAATCAGGCATAATGATGCCTGATTTTTCTTTTTGCCCTTTTAATATGTCCATTTGCTTAAAAATTGATTGGCAAAGTCCCTTCCCAACTGAATCAGTTCTAACTTTTGCTCTCGTGTAATATCAAAGTCAGCGCTAGAAACATTTTTTATAGGGATGAAAATAATATTTTTTTCATGCTTCCTTGATATATAACGATTGTCATGTGCTTCCTTCATTGTAGTAAATAAGGCAGCATACATACCTAAAGCATTTTCTATTTGTTTCGGCGGCTTATGCTCACTCTTCCCTGTTAAAGTTATACCAATGACCGGACGCACTTTTTTTATATTTTCCAGATCAAACAGCCATAATGGAAAATTGCTTAACACACCTCCGTCCACTATATAGGCAGTTTCCTTGTTGCATTTTAATTTGACAGGTTCAAAAAAGAAGGGAATACTGCAGCTCATTCTCACTGCCTGGGCAATTGAGAAGGTAGCCATGTCACACTGATATTTGGGTAAATCATCCGGCAAGACAACAATTACTCCATTGCTTATATCTGACACGACAATCCGCAAAGAATCCTTAGGTATATCCGCAAAAGTGACAATCCCTTTCGCAGCCAATTTCTCTGCAACCCACAATTGTAATTGATCGCCTTTATAAAGACCAAGCTTTTTATATAATAATAGCCATTTCACAAGAGGAAGATTAGCTCCAAGTCGCTCATCCATAAATTGCTTAGTGTCAAGCTCCAGCAGCAGTGTTTCAATTTCTTCACTGGTATAACCGACTATAAGTAACGCTGCAATTATAGAACCAGCACTTGTTCCGGCTAATCGTTTGAATGTATAACCGCTCTCTTCCAGCACCTGACAGGCACCAATGAGCGAATAGCCCTTTACTCCACCTCCAGAAAAAACTGCATCTATGTTCATCCCTGAAAGCACCCCACTTACTCATTTATTACATATGTAAGCAAGGAGTCAGGTTTTTGTTCCCACATTTTTTTGCTCAAGTAAAATATTGAATAGTAGCATGAGGAAAAAATCGGTGAATAAAGTCCGAAATCGTCTCCTCCAAATCTTTTGCTTCTTCTGTAGGATAGACATATTTCCCGATTCCATATTTCCCCCATTTGTACTTGCGCTTTGATTCATCCAAATCCAGCTTTGTTTTCGGATAATGCTTTTCAATCACTTTTTTTGCCGGCTTCGTAAAACGATGCTGAATTAATTCAAAGGTCAAATCAGGAATATACATATCTTCTAACGAATGCGCCAATCTTTCAAACAGTTCAAAGTATCCACCTTGCCAATCTTCATGCATATAAAGGGGAGCAACAATGAAGCCAAGCGGATAGCCTGCATCGGCTACCTTTTTAGCGGCTTCAAGTCGTTCATCAAAACTGGAAGTAGCGGGTTCGAAGTTTTTAATGACGTAGCGAGAATTAATGCTGAAGCGAAATCGCGTATTGCCATTATGCTTTGCATCAAGCAAATGATCGACATAATGAAACTTGGTCACAAAACGAAGCCGGCCATATTCTGTGCTTCCGATAAATTCAATGGCCTTTTTCAAAGAGTGAGTCAAATGATCAATGCCGACAATATCGGACGTACAGGCTGCCTCAAAACGTGTAATTTCCGGTTTTCTTTCATCCATATACTTTTGTGCTTGCTCAAAAATTTCATCGAGGTTCACATATGTCCGTATGTACGGCTTACTCCCAAGCGTTGTCTGCAAGTAGCAGTAGTGACAATGACCCATACAGCCAGTCGCTAACGGAATCGCATATTCTGCTGATGGCTTCGATGTATCGAATTTCAATGTCCGGCGAATACCGACCACGAGGGTAGACTTGGCCACTCGATATTTCTGTAATTCAGTCTCGCCCGGCAAATCGCGGATTTGGTTATGCGATGTCGTTTCCCTTATTTCAACACCCATCTTTTCAAACTTCTCCTTCAATTCCTTTCCAAGCGGATATTCCAGCGCTTTCGGTTCTATATAAACTAGCTGCGGCACAAACGGTTTCAAATCAATCACTCCTACTTCTACATCCGTTGACTTATTTTCTGCGTGAAGACGGACACTAATACTTTAGTCAGTGAGGGAATATGTGGATTTAGATGAAAGACGGTAGCAACTGCAAAAAAGCCCCCGAACAGCCATGCGAATGACTTTTCGGGGAGCTTTCTTCATATTTATTATAATCCGCACTTCAGCTGCGCACCGCAGTTTGTGCATGTATTGCATCCGCCCA
>JBJFHH010000163.1:0-2523 GCA_051893475.1 Bacillus sp. (in: firmicutes)
AGTACTATACAGTATAATAATGAATATCAACTGAGAGAAATGGAGTATATAAAATGGTTCAATCAATCAATACAAAAGCCGAGTTAGTTATTGATGCAACTTCACATTTAGGTCTTCCTGAGTATGGGAAAATTATGATTGGGGATAAGGGGTTTGAGTTTTTTAATGATCGTGATCCTCGTAAATTTGTTCAAATTCCGTGGGAAGAAGTGGAGTATGTGATTGCTTCTATTATGTTCAAAGGGAAATGGATTCCTCGTTATGCAATTCGTACGAAGCGGAATGGAACGTATACATTTTCTTCGAAAGAACCGAAGAAAGTTTTGCGGACGATTCGTGAATATGTGGATTCGAATCATATGGTACAATCATTAAGTTTCTTCGATGTCGTCAAACGCTCTATGAGAAGTATATTTAAAAAGTCATAGTTTCACCTACAAGACAAGTTGAGAGCTTGTCTTTTTTATTGGGGAAACTAATAAATATATTATTTTTATCGAAAAGTATGCATACGGATTCTAGGTCATTCAAACGGTTAGCATGAAAATTCAACATTAATATGTAACAAAAAAAACATTGATTTAACAATTTTTATAGCTGTTTTTTAGAATATTTATAGTTATATAAAAATCTACTTGAATACACATTTATCAGAATGGTATAATCAATAAGAAATTATAGAAATATAATTATTTTGTGGTAAACACCCTAATTGTTTGCGTGTTATGTACTCGATTAGGCAGGAAGAACTGTTAATTGATGAAGGCAAAAGGCGTTGTACCTATGATTTCATCTATTTGGCTTTTATGCACGCTGTTTTTATCGGGCATGTAATCGCTTACAGGTGGATGTTTATTTGAGTGGAATGTTGAAAATAGGAGGTAAAAAGATGGTAGGGATTATCATTGCTAGTCATGGCGAATTTGCTACTGGTATCTTGCAATCCGGAGAGATGATCTTTGGTGCACAAGAAAATGTAAAAGCTGTCACATTGATGCCGAGCGAAGGACCTGATGATGTAAAGGCAAAAATGAAAGAAGCAATTGCATCTTTCGATAACCAAGATGAAGTATTATTCTTAGTCGATCTTTGGGGTGGTACTCCTTTCAACCAAGCCAACAGCTTGTTTGAAGAACACAAAGACAAATGGGCAATCGTTGCTGGTATGAACTTGCCAATGTTGATTGAAGCATTTGCATCGCGTTTTTCAATGAACACAGCGCATGAAATTGCTGCGCACATTCTGGGTTCAGCTAAAGAAGGAGTTAAAGTAAGACCAGAAGCACTAGAGCCGGCAGAAACTGCGGCACCAGCTGCTCAAAAACCAGTTGGAGGCGCTCCAGGGAAATTTGAATATGTATTAGCGCGAATTGATTCTCGCTTGCTTCACGGTCAAGTAGCGACTGCTTGGACAAAAGCTACAAATCCTACTCGCATCATCGTTGTATCTGATGCAGTAGCTAAGGATGATCTTCGTAAGAAATTAATCCAACAAGCTGCTCCACCGGGCGTAAAAGCACACGTTGTTCCTGTACATAAAATGATTGAACTTGCCAAAGATGATCAACATTTCGGTGGTCAGCGCGCACTGCTTCTTTTTGAAAATCCACAAGATACACTTAGAGCGGTTGAAGGCGGCGTTCCATTGAAGACAATCAACGTCGGTTCTATGGCACACTCACCTGGTAAAGTTCAACCGAATAAAGTGCTGGCATTCAGCCAAGATGATGTTGACACTTTCGGAAAACTAAAAGAACTTGGTTTGGCATTCGATGTACGTAAAGTTCCGAGTGATTCGAAAGACAATATGGACGAAATTATTAAAAAGGCTCAAGAAGAATTAAATAAAAAGCGATAAACATGAGTATCAGAAAAAGGGAGGATAAATCATCATGGATTTGACTATTATTCAAATAATATTAGTCCTTTTCGTAGCATTTTTAGCTGGTATGGAGGGAATTTTAGATGAATTCCACTTCCATCAGCCAATCATTGCATGTACGTTAATCGGATTAGTTACAGGTGAACTTGTACCTTGTCTTATCTTAGGCGGTACGCTTCAAATGATCGCTCTAGGTTGGGCAAACATTGGAGCCGCTGTAGCTCCTGATGCTGCGTTGGCATCTATTGCATCTGCTATCATTTTAGTTTTAAGTGGACAAGGTCAAGATGGTATTTCTTCTGCAATCGCGATTGCTGTTCCGCTTGCAGTTGCAGGGTTATTATTGACAATTATTTGCCGTACAATCGCGACAGCATTCGTTCACTTTATGGATGCTGCAGCGCAAGAAGGAAACATCAGAGTAGTTGAATTTTGGCATATCGCCGCTATCTGCATGCAAGGATTACGTATTGCAATCCCGGCAGGACTAATTTTAGCAGTTGGTGCAGGTCCAGTTCGAAGCATGCTTGAATCTATGCCAATGTGGCTGACAGATGGTCTAGCAATCGGCGGAGGCATGGTCGTTGCCGTTGGTTATGCAATGGTTATTAACATGATGGCTACAAAAGAAGTATGGCCAT
>JBJFHH010000164.1:0-2516 GCA_051893475.1 Bacillus sp. (in: firmicutes)
AATTTGTAAAACCTTCGTTTAGTCTAGTATATGTAGGATTTTGTATTTTATCCCATTAAATAAACATATGAACTGACCATACATTTCATACTAATAGAAATATTTCCTTCGCTTTATCTTTCAGGCGTTTTCTTTCATAATAATTAGTGTACATATAAATTGAAAACTTTTGTTTGACTGCATGTTGATTTCCGTTTCAGGCGGACACTTTTCCACTTTAATCAACAAATACTGCCTGCTAAAAAATGCACATCTAAAATGCAAGCTACGGTAAGACGTCACAAAAGTCACAAAAACATTCAATATATCATCACTGTGAATGAAATTTAAAAGGAGCTGAGTAAATGAAGAATGTTGCTAAGCAGGTGATTAAGCATTTTAAATTTTCGTTGTCTATCTGGGTTATCCTTAGTGCGATTTTGGCTTTTTATGCGTTGGATTTACCTTCGAAACTGCAGGGAGACGGCTTTGAGATGGACGGGGAATATGAGGAGGTGCAGGACGAGCTATCAAATAATTTTGACTTTCCGAGAAATACGATGCTCGTCTTATTCACAAAAGAAGAAAATCAGACTTCATCGGATTTCGATGAGCAGATCAGCACTATTTTAACCGATATTGAAGCACTTGAAATTACCGAGCAAATTCAATCGCCGCTTACATATGAAGAGCAAAGAAATGAAAACTACGCCTATGCGGTACTCGGATTTGATGAGCTGGACGATGAAATGGTGCCGTATGTGGAAGACGTCCAAGCGATCACTGATAAATACGATAATACGATGCTCACCGGCGCACCTGTCATCAGTCTTGACTTGAACACTGCCAGTCAAAAAGATTTAATGATTGCTGAAATGATCGGTATTCCGTTTGCGCTTCTTGTTTTAATCAGCGCTTTCGGCAGCATTGTCGCTGCGATTGTTCCAATTATTGTCGGCGGACTGACGGTCATTTGTTCATTGGGGATTTTGACGTTGTTGGGAGATCAGCTTAGTTTGTCCGTGTTTTTGCTCAATGTTACGCCAATGATTGGCCTTGCACTCAGCATCGACTTTGCCCTATTGTTCATCAATCGTTATAAGGAAGAAATAATTAATAACAGCCGCAAAGAGGCGATTGTCACCACAATCCGCACAGCCGGTACATCCATCATTTTCTCCGCTGTGTGTGTATTTATCGGCTTAGCGGCAATGCTCCTTATTCAAGTCGACATTTTTAAAACAGTCGCGATTGGCGGAATGGTCGTTGTCGCCGTTGCAGTTATCGCCTCTCTTACACTACTGCCGTCCATTTTGCTTCTTCTCGGCGATCGTATCGATAAGGGGAAACTGTTCAATAGCAAAAAAGACAGCAACTATAAATGGAGAGCTTTTGCCGAGGGCGTGATGAAACGGCCGGTGCTGATTTCGATTTTAGCGGCACTTATCTTATTAATCGGTATTATTCCAGTAAAAGACATTAATTTGACAATACCTGATGAAACGGCCTTGCCTGAAAACTATGAATCACGGGAAGCGTTTGCGATTTTAAATGAACAGTTCAGTCTTCGCGATGAAGCGACCATCTATATTTTAGCAAGTCGCGACGGTTCATGGACAGATGAGGATGGAATACGGGATTTAGACAACTTAGTTAATCAGCTAGAAGATGATCCGCTCGTTACAGAAACACAATCATTGTTCAGCTTCAGCGATACTAATTCAAGCGAAGAATTGTATGCTTTACTGCAAATGCCAGAGGGACAAGCCTCACTTGAACCGGTCATTGAGCAATTCATCCGCGATGATCAGCTGCTGTTGCCAGTTACATTAGATACAGTTGCTTCCTCATCCGAAGCTCAGGAATGGGTTCGAAATTGGTCAGAGAAAGATTTTGATTTTGATGTACTGATTGGCGGAGAACCAAGATTCAATCAAGAAATTTTCGATGAAATCTTTGATAAAATTTGGTTTGGTATTGCTCTTGTGCTAATTAGTACGTACATCATTTTACTTATTGCCTTCCGTTCAGTTTTCATTCCGCTGAAAGCGATTATTATGAATATTGTCGGGCTGGCATCAACATTCGGTATTTTGGTGTGGATTTTCCAGGAAGGACATTTCGGACTCGATCCTACATCCATTGCCCTGATTATCCCGGTATTCGTTTTCAGTATTGTGTTCGGATTGAGTATGGACTACGAGGTATTCCTGATTTCCCGTATTCAAGAAGAATATAAATTGAACGGCGATAATGACGAAGCGACAGTGGTCGGATTGGCATCGACAAGTAAAATCATTACATCGGCCGCTTTAATTATGATTGTGCTGACCGGTGCGTTCGCTTTCACCGGAGTTGTCCCAGTCAAACAAATCGGCATCGGCATTGCGTTGGCAATCTTTATTGACGCAACGATTATCCGATTATTGCTCGTTCCTTCGTTAATGAAACTGCTCGGAGAATGGAACTGGTGGCTGCCGTTTACAAAAAAGAATAAGAAACAGCGTAATTGAGAAAAAGCGTGATGCTGGGTAACA
>JBJFHH010000165.1:0-7528 GCA_051893475.1 Bacillus sp. (in: firmicutes)
AGCAAAGGACTGAAAATCCTTGTGTCGGCGGTTCGATTCCGTCCTGAGCCATCTTGATGATCTTGTTAAGGCGTCTTCTTATGGAAGAACGCCTTTTATTATTTCATACACCGATAAATTATAAAAAACCAAATTGTGTGTAATTTCATGATTTGTCGTTCGATTTCAGTGCTAAAAACAACTCATCTTCCTCATTTGTTCGTGCTATTCTCCTTAGTAACTCTCATTTCTGTTCCCATTCAAAAAATATTACAAACGTATTACATAATAACCAGTATTTGCTTTAAGGTATTGAAGGAATGCAATAAAATAGGGATTTTTACATTGTTAGCATATAAATGCAATAATCAAATTTTATACATTTATATTACATTATGACTACTTTTTAAATTTTTGATTTGAAATATGGTAGATTGTTAGAGGTGAAATTTTACTTAATGATTAAGTCAACACACATAGAGATCTTGTTCTGAGGAGGATTATGGTGTTTTCCTTTAATAAAATAGATTTGAGAGATTATATGAAGGGGATTAAACTGACGGCTATCGCCATGGCAGTTGCAGCCACTTCATTAACATCTCAAACACTTGCGGCGGCAACAGACAATCAAGTAAAAACAATATATCATGTTTATAAAGATACGGCTTTTATAGGCAATATTACGGAGGCGGAAAAAGAACAGCTGGATTCTTATTTAGGTAAGAAGTTAACGCTTGCTGAGAAGGACTTCCCTGCTTATGAGATGGAAGTAGATTCAGATATTCTTTTTATACCTGAACAAGTTTTTGAAGTAAATGAAGAAAATGCAGCTGTATTAAATCAGCTAAAGGATGAAATTCAAATTGAAGCTAAAACGACTGCTCTTGTCATAGACGGTGAAAAAATTCAGCTTTCCAGCAAAGAAGAGGCAGAACAGCTGCTTGAAAGCTTTCAGCTGCAATATATGACAGCGGAAGAACTCGAACAATACGAGGAAAACCAAGATGAAGAGATGCAGCCTCTTACAGACATTGGTTCCCGTATAACGAGTATTGATTGGTCAAAGGAATTTGAAATCGCAGAATCAACTGCAGTTCCTTCTGATATATTGACAGTTGAAGAAGCAATCAACTTACTCAACACAGGAGTTAAGGAAATAAAGTCATATGCTGTTCAAGAAGGAGATGTTCTTGGTTCCATTGCATCTGATCATCAATTAACGACAGATGAGCTTCTAGCGTTAAATACAGATCTTTCGGAAGATACAGTGCTGCAAATTGGACAAGAAATCAATGTCACGGTGCAGCAGCCAATAGTTGAACTAGCAGTGACAAGAGAAATTTATGAACGCCAAGCTATTGCACACGAAACGACTGTTGAGAAAACAGATACCTTGAATAAAGGTGAAACAGAAGTGAAGCAGGAAGGTCAAGATGGCGAAACGACGGTTCACTATACAGTAACCCAACAAAATGGCAAACAAACAGCAGAAAAGGTTATTTCCAAGGTGGTAACAAAAGAAGCAGTTACTGAAATCGTATTAGAAGGTACAAAAACACCGTCAGTCGGAACAGGCAGTCTTGTATGGCCGACAGTCGGTGGGTATGTTTCAAGTGAGCAGGGACAGCGTTGGGGCAAGTATCATAAAGGGATTGATATTGCCCGTCCAAGTAACCTTTCGATTAAAGCTGCTGATAACGGTGTTGTAGTCGAAGCTGGCTATAATAACGGAGGCTATGGCAACAAAGTAGTTATTAATCATAATAATGGTATGAAGACAGTCTATGCACACATGGATTCTATTTCTGTAGAAGTAGGGCAAGTTGTTGAAGCTGGTACAACCATTGGAGTGATGGGCTCAACTGGCAATTCGACAGGTGTCCACTTACATTTCGAAGTTTATAAAAATGGTTCATTAGTTAACCCGCTTGATTATCTGTGAAATTCATAGAAGGCTCTCATAAAAAGCGTCAAATCCTTTTTATGAGGGTCTTTTTGTATTTAAAAAGGTGAATTGCTCATGCATAAATGATAAAGTAATAATAAATACGATTTTATCGGTAAAAAGGAGGATTTATTATGGAAAAGAAGATCCTTGTCATAGATGATGAAAAACCAATTGCAGATATTTTGGAATTTAATTTAAAAAAAGAAGGCTTCGATGTTTATTGTGCGTACGATGGGAACGAAGCGCTTGAAAAAGTAGAGGAAGTAAAGCCAGATCTCATTTTATTGGACATTATGCTACCTTTGCGGGATGGCATGGAAGTATGCCGTGAAGTGCGCAAGAAGTATGATACACCAATTATTATGCTGACGGCGAAGGATTCAGAAATAGATAAAGTATTAGGTCTTGAATTTGGTGCGGATGATTATGTTACAAAGCCTTTTAGCACACGTGAATTGTTGGCGCGTGTAAAGGCTAATTTAAGAAGACAGCAATCAATCGCCAATCAAATGGCTGAAGAAGAAGAGTCGAAAGAAATAACGGTAGGTGCCTTGACGATTCATCCCGAGGCGTATGTTGTTTCTAAAAGAGGAGAAACGATTGAGCTTACTCACCGGGAATTTGACCTTCTTCATTACTTAGCAAGACATATTGGACAAGTTATGACACGTGAGCACTTGCTGCAAACCGTGTGGGGCTACGATTATTATGGGGATGTCAGAACAGTCGATGTAACAGTGCGCCGTTTGCGCGAGAAAATTGAGGATAATCCAAGCCACCCAGGCTGGATTGTCACAAGAAGAGGTGTCGGCTACTATTTGCGCAATCCGGAACAGGAGTAATGCTTAATGAAGAAAGTAGGTTTTTTTCGTTCAATTCATATCAAATTTGTTCTCATCTACGTGCTGTTAATACTCGTAGCTATGCAAATTATCGGTGTGTATTTTACAGATCGCTTGGAAGCACGGTTAGAAAGCAATTTTAAGGAATCGGTTCGAGAAAAAATCAGCTTGCTTGCATTCAATGTCGAAGAGGAAATGTCAAAGGAACGAGATGATGATTCCGAGCTAGAAGAAGATATTCGCTCGCTTCTTTATGATTTCTCGTCCAGTGATATTTCTGAAATTCAAGTCATTGATAATCGCAGTAAAATTATCGGAACATCCGATCCGGATAATCAAGGGATTGTTGGCAAAAGAACGACGGAGTTACTGATTAAGCGAACGTTAGTCGTCGGATTGGATGATGAAAATGTTTATCTCGACCAAAATACAAATGAACGAATTTGGGTTTTGGCCACGCCGATTAAACAGGATGATACGGTTATCGGAGCAATTTATCTCGTTGCAACGATTGAAAATGTGTATGAGCAATTGAGAGAAATCAACAATATTTTTGCGACTGGGACGATAATCGCCCTCGGTGTTACAGCTGTTTTAGGAGTTTTACTGGCGCAAACCATTACACGTCCGATGTCGGATATGAGAAAACAAGCACTTGCGATGGCGAAAGGGAATTTCTCACGAAAAGTTAAAGTGTACGGCGATGATGAAATTGGGGAGTTAGCAGTCACTTTTAACAGTTTGACGAAGAAACTGCAGGATGCGCAGGCAACAACGGAAGGCGAGCGGAGAAAACTGTCCTCTGTTTTGGCATTTATGACAGACGGCGTTATTGCAACGGACCGAAAAGGACGGGTTATACTAATCAATGAACCGGCCGTACACTTATTGGATGTTTCACGTGAAACAGTGCTTTCGATGCCGATTGTAAAATTGCTCAATTTGGAAGAGGAATACTCCTTTGAGGACCTGCTGAAGTTGCAGGACTCTTTAATATTGGATTTCAGCACAAAGGATGAACCGTTCATTTTACGGGCGAACTTCTCAATTATTCAAAAAGAGACAGGTTTCGTAAATGGTTTGATTACTGTCTTGCATGATATTACAGAGCAGGAGAAAATCGATCAGGAGCGTCGTGAATTTGTTGCAAATGTTTCACATGAATTGCGTACGCCCTTAACGACGATGCGAAGTTATTTGGAGGCATTGACGGACGGTGCTTGGCAAGATGAGAAATTGGCCCCGAACTTTTTAAGTGTTACGCAGCAGGAAACGGAACGAATGATACGCTTAGTCAACGATTTGTTGAAACTATCCAAGATGGACAGTAAAGATTATCATTTAACGAAGGATTGGGTCAATTTTAGCTATTTCTTCAATCACATCATTGACCGTTTTGAAATGGGGAAAGAAGGCAATATCACATTTAAACGTCATATCCCAGATCAGACAATATTTGTAGAAATAGATGAAGATAAAATTACGCAGGTCCTATATAATATCATTTCAAATGCAATCAAGTATTCTCCTGAAGGTGGGCGAATCACATTCAGGTTGAAGGAATTGGATGATTTTATAGAAGTGAGCATTCAAGATCAAGGTATGGGTATACCGAAAGACAAGCTTGAGAAAATATTTGATCGTTTCTATCGCGTTGATAAAGCACGTGCGCGAAATCTTGGCGGTACAGGATTAGGGTTGGCCATTGCCAAGGAAATGGTAGAGGCTCACGAAGGAAAGATATGGGCTACTAGCAGAGATGGAAAGGGAACGACCATTTTCTTTACTTTACCATACGATCGAAATCAAGAGGATGAGTGGTTATGAGCAAAGAAGGAATAAAATCAATTTTTCTTACGGCTTTAGTGATCTTAAGCTTGTTTTTAACATGGAATATATGGACTTATTCGCCTAATTTCGCTGAAATTAACCAGCCGCAGTATATGGAGGACGTGACAATCTCTAATAAGCAGGAGATTGCCTCCATTGTGCAACCGGTGCAAGTTTTGTATCACACTGATGACGAACATTATGGAAGTAGCTCGGAGGACGTGCTTGGTAATGTGATGGATTCGGTTATCGGATGGACATTCACAAATTTTGAGGATGTTTCATCGGAGTTTTCTTCACGAGAATTGCAAAATTTTATGAAGAAAAATGGTAGCAGTGAGATTATATTTGCTGATGAAGTTCCGTTGCTTTTATATAAACAGGTTATCGATATAGAAGATCGGGAACTGCCAGAAGTAGAGTTCAATCGGATTTCCATTAGAGCTGCTTCTGAGCATGGTTCTTCAAGCAATGTTTATTTGATTAATACTAATACAGAAGCTGTTTATCGATTGAGTGCAGATGCAGCTGATGTGAAAGAATTGAATGAAGAGATAAAGACAATATATGAAACATTTCAGCCGTTTTCGCTTTATGAAGTCGCGGAAGGCAAATCCTTTTATCTGCCTAGTACAGAATTAAAAATTAATAGCTATAAGTACTACACGGAACTTCTCGATGAAAGGGAATTTAGAGATGCGTTGTTCGAGGATCCAAAGTTGGTAAGGCAAAACGAAACGGGTCGAGGGTATACAGATGGTTTGAGCAAGATGAATGTTAATACGGATACGATGATGCTTAATTACATTGATCCTTCGCAGGAAAAAAGTGTGAAAGTTTCAGCTTCGGAATTATTGAACAGAAGTATTCAATTCGTAAATGAGCACGCAGGCTGGGAAGAAAATTACCGCTTTGCAGAGATGAATATTGATGAACAGGAAGTTACATTCCGATTGTATACGGATGGCTTTCCGGTTTTTAACAGTGATGGTATGTCAGAGATCATTCAAGTATGGAGACAAGATGAAATTTATTCATATGATCGTCCATTTTTTACAATGAATTTCCCTGTTCCTTCAGGCACAAAAGAAGTAACGGTTTTATCCGGTGAGGAGGCCGTCGCGCAATTATTGAAATTGGAAGATTTCCAAGTGGAATTGCTTGAAGACTTGGCTATCGGATACGAGATGACGCGAGATTCCAATGAGTCTCGTTTAATCACACTGGAGCCAAAATGGCATTATAAATATAACGGCGTTTGGCAGCCTTTAACTTCAACAGTAGCAGGAGGGGTCGACGATGGATTGGAGTAAAACAAAAACAATATATATCGTTGTCTTCCTTATTTTGAATGCCTTTCTTCTTTATCAGTATCTCGATAAACAGACGGCTAATGATTATGAGTATTTTGCGGAATCTTCGATTGAAGAGGAACTGAAGGAAAATGAAATCACATATCCGACTTTGGCAAATCAGGTTATTAAAGAGCAATATTTAAATGCAACGAGCAAACAATTCACAAAGGATGAATTGAAAAAGTTGAAAAGCCAAACGGTCAGCAACTTCAGTGATCAGAAATTATTCTCAGTATTTGACCAGCCATATCTATTAAGCGCCAAACAGCACACAGAGGCGCTGGATACATTTGTGAAAGAGAACGTGCTTTACGGAGAGGATTACCGTTTCTGGAAATTCGATGAAAGCACAAATTCAATAGTGTATTATCAGGCGTATAACGGAAAGGTTATTTTCAACAACAGCAATGCTAGACTTGTTTTGTTTTTGAATAATCAAGGTCAAATCACTTCTTATGAACAAACGTATTTGGAGAATATAGAAAAGTTCAATGAAGAAGAAGAAGTTCTACAGGCCATTAAAGCCATCACAATGCTTTATAATAAAGGATATATCCCATCAAAGAGTACAATTACAAAAGTGGAGCTTGGTTACTATGATTTGATTCAGTTAACATCCTCACACGTCCTCAGACCTGTGTGGCATATCGTATTGAACGAGGAAGAAGATTTTTACGTCAATGCATTTGATGGTCAAATTATTCAAGCAGATACACTTTCAAGTGCAGAAGAATCAATAAATGGAGTGAATGAGGATGTCGATGCATTTTAGCGTTCTCGCTAGCGGCAGTACAGGAAACGCGTTCTATGTGGAAACGGAACAGCAGCGTATTTTAGTAGATGCAGGTTTAAGCGGCAAAGGCATGGAAGGGTTATTCCAGCAAATTGACCGCAATATTGCTGATTTAACCGCTTTGCTTGTAACGCATGAGCATAGCGACCATATTAAAGGAATTGGCGTGCTTGCCCGCAAGTATAAGCTGCCTGTCTATGCCAATGCGAAAACTTGGCAGGCGATGGACGGCTTAATCGGTGAAATTCCGACAGAGCAGAAGTTTACATTTGATATGGAGACAGTCAAATCATTCGGAGATTTGGATGTTGAATCATTCGGGGTCTCTCATGACGCGGCTGAACCAATGTTTTATGTGTTTCACCATCAAGGAAAAAAAGTAACATTGATTACCGATACGGGCTATGTGAGCGACCGAATGAAAGGCATTATTTCAAATTCGGACAGCTTTATATTCGAAAGCAATCATGATGTCGGGATGCTAAGAATGGGGCGTTATCCATGGAGCGTTAAGCGTCGAATATTGAGCGATGTCGGACATGTTTCCAATGAGGATGCTGCCATTGCTATGAGTGAAGTAATCGGAGATCGCACTAAACGTATATATTTGGCTCACTTGAGCTTAGATAATAACATGAAGGACTTAGCAAGAATGTCCGTTACACAAACGTTGGAAGGTCAAGGGATGAGACCGGGTGAAGGCTTCTCCCTATTCGATACCGATCCAAAAGTATCGACAGAACTTGTTTTAGTATAGAAAAGCTTCCGGAATTTCTCCGGA
>JBJFHH010000165.1:7628-10394 GCA_051893475.1 Bacillus sp. (in: firmicutes)
AAATCAATCAATAAAATTGGTTTAACAAAATATCGAAACCGGTATGTATCGATTGTGTTTCAGCAATATAACCTATTGCCGTATATGACAGCCTTGCAAAACATTACATCAGCAATGGAAATTACAAACTCGAAGCATAAAAACCGTGAGGAGTATGCATTATTGATGCTTGAAAAAGTAGGCATCAATAAGGAATTGGCGCAACATAATGTTCAAAAGCTATCAGGCGGACAGCAACAGCGTGTTGCCATCGTTCGTGCGATGTGCTGTGATGCAGGGCTCGTTATTGCCGATGAGCCGACAGGAAATTTGGATGAACAAAACTCAGCTGAAATCATTAAGCTTTTCAAGCAGCTGGCTCATGAACAAAATAAATGCGTAATCGTCATTACCCATGAAAAAGAAATTGCCAACGAATGCGACACGGTTCTTCGTTTAGCGAATAAAAAGTTCAATGTAGAAAAAACAACTGTTACACAAAGTTAATCGAAAGCCTCCGAATACCACTTCGGAGGCTTTTTTAACTTCATCCTCTCTCCCTTCTTCTCAGTTCTTTCTGTTTGCATTTTTTCTATAAAATAAATAAATTAAGGCTATACTATAAAAAATGACAAATTAAGTAAGTGTTTGCTTATGCGTGAGAGGGGATTGGGACAGATGGGTTACTATGATGACCAAGACTATAATAGTAGAAAAACGCGGATAAAAGAGAGCAGGAAAGGTTACTTTTGGTCGGGTTTTATCGGCGCGATTATCGGTGCGCTGCTATTTTCTATTATTTATCCGTTGGTCACTTCAGAAAATGGACAAAGTACTAGTAATAGTGAGAGCGGATCAACCGCAAAAGTGGAGCAGGGCATTTCTTTAGACGTCGATACGGCCGTAACGGGGGCCTATGATATTGCGGCAGATGCTGTTGTCGGGATTACTAATATACAGGAAGCAAGCATTTTTAGTACGAGCGGCGAAGCGGGTACAGGTTCCGGTGTTGTTTATAAGAAGGATAATGGGAAGGCCTATATCGTAACGAATCATCATGTTATTGACGGAGCCTCAACGATTGAAGTCACCCTTGCTGATGGGACAAAGCAAAATGCTGAGCTGTTGGGCAGTGACGTATGGACTGATTTAGCCGTTTTGGAAATCGAAGCGACTGACATTAGCACAATTGCCGAGTTTGGTGATTCGGATTCTTTAAAGCCAGGAGAGCCGATTATGGCAATTGGTAATCCGCTCGGTCTGCAATTTTCCGGTTCAGTAACGAAAGGGATTATTTCAGGATTGGAAAGAACGATTGAGATTGATATTAATGAAGATGGTATTGTTGATTGGAATGCCGAGGTTATCCAAACCGATGCAGCCATTAACCCGGGTAATAGCGGCGGGGCGCTAGTCAATGTACTCGGACAAGTAGTTGGCATTAACTCGATGAAAATTGCCGAGCAATCAGTAGAAGGCATTGGGTTAGCGATTCCAATCAATTCTGTTATTCCGATTATTGAGGATATCGAGCAGTACGGAGAAGTGAAGCGGCCATATTTAGGTGTTAGCCTAATACCGGTTGCGCAAATCACACAATTTCACCGTGAAAGTACGTTGCAGCTGCCGGCAGATGTAACAGAAGGGGTAGCGATTATGGAAGTGGAGCCTTCCTCTTCAGCTGACCAGGCAGGTCTTAAGAAATATGATGTTATCGTCAAGATGGACGGTGAAGATATAACTGATCTGGCAAGCTTTAGAACCCACTTGTATGAGGAAAAAGAAATCGGTGATGAATTAGAAGTAACCGTCTACCGGGATGGTAAGCTTCAAACAATCACAATGACACTTCAGAGCCAAACTTTCTAATAAAAAAGTCGCTGATAACAGCGACTTTTTTATTATGAGGTAAATGTTGATAACTGAAATAGTTATGCTATGATGACTAAGGTGCAGAGAATATCCGCTGTGGATAAATAAAGTTAAGAAAAAGAAGTTTTTCTTTTAAATAAACGGAAAAAATAATATAAAACAACGAATTTGGAGGAACAGTCAAATGATTTATTGCTGCAAAGAGCACGTAGAAATGGCGTTAGATGAGGTAGTAGACAAGTATGAGGTGGCACCTGTGATGAAGGAGCTGATGGAAGAAGAGCGTTTATCCACAACTTGTGCATATTGCAAAGAGCAAGCCGTATATGTTGTGGCGAACTAATATTCCCCTACAAAATGTGGATAGTTATTGTGGATATGTGGATAAAACCTGTTGATATCTTGTTTGTAAAATGTGTGTAAAGTGAGGGTGTTTAGTGAATATCTCGATTATTACAGTTGGGAAACTGAAAGAAAAATACTTAAAGCAAGGCATAGCCGAGTATACAAAAAGGTTGTCGGCTTATGCCAAAATAGAAGAAATTGAGCTGGCGGATGAGAAGGCGCCGGAAAATTTAAGTGAAAATGACATGTTGATCGTGAAGCAAAAAGAGGGAGAACGCATATTATCTAAAATTTCTCCTGATACATATGTAATTGCCCTGGCAATTGAGGGCAGCATGAAAACGTCGGAAAAGCTGGCTGCTGATTTGGACAAGCTAGCAACTTACGGAAAAAGTAAGGTAGCGTTTGTCATTGGAGGTTCGCTTGGATTAAGTCAAGATGTTATGAAGCGAGCTGATGAAAGTTTAAGCTTTTCGAAAATGACATTTCCCCACCAGCTTATGAAATTGATTTTGCTGGAGCAGATTTATAGGGCATTCCGGATTAATCGGAATGAACCGTATCATAAGT
>JBJFHH010000166.1:0-10384 GCA_051893475.1 Bacillus sp. (in: firmicutes)
TAGAGTTCTTTTGTATGACTATTCATATTTTATAAAGCAACGTTGCCTTCGAGTACTTGCAAAAACTGATGAACACTCTCTGCAACTTCTCTTCCTTCTTTAATCGCCCAAACGACTAAGCTTTGTCCGCGGCGCGCATCTCCTGCTGTGAAGACGCCAGGTACATTTGTTTCATACGTTTTAGCAGAAGCGTGAATCCGGTTGCGGACAACATCGACGCCGAATTTTGCCGGAAGCTTTCTCTCAACACCTTCAAATCCGATTGCCACAAACACATGCTGTACTGGCCAAATCCGTTCTGTGCCGGGAAGCTCCTCAAAATATTGATAGCCTTCGTCACTAATCACTTTTTCCATTTGGATGGTGTGAAGCTCTTTTACATTTCCGTTCTCATCTTTAACGATTTTCTTCGTTTGAATGCAATATTCACGAGGATCGTAGCCTTTTGCTGCTTTCGTTTCCTCATAGCAATAATCAAGTGTAAATACATTCGGATCTCGTGGCCACTGTGTTTCTTCTGTTCGTTCTGTCGGCAAAGCCGGATGTTTGCCGAATTGATAAACGGATTTGCAGTTTTGGCGAATTGCAGTTGCAACACAGTCAGCACCGGTATCACCGCCTCCGATGACGATGACATCCTTGCCCTCCATGTTCAACGCTTTTCCATCTTCAAAATTCGAATCAAGCAAACTTTTCGTTACATCCGTTAAATAATCCATCGCCAAGTGTATGCCTTTTGCATCAGAACCCTCCATATTTAAGATTCGATGCTTCTGGGCACCCGTGCATAAAATCACGGCATCATACAACGAGCGCAATGCTTCCGGTTCGACATCAACACCGATATTGACACCACAACGGAATTCAATGCCTTCCTCCGTTAATAGCTTCACACGGCGTTCAATCACTTCTTTTTCTAGCTTCATATTTGGAATGCCGTACATCAGCAAACCACCTGGACGGTCTGCACGTTCAAAGACCGTCACTTTATGGCCGCGCTGATTCAATTGGTCAGCTGCCGCCAATCCGGCAGGTCCTGACCCGATAATCGCAACTGTTTTACCCGTGCGGCGGCGCGGTATTCTCGGTACAATCCAACCATTTTCAAATCCTTTATCGATGATAGTACGTTCTATCGACTTAATCGAAACTGCCGGTTCTGATATCGCTAATGTACAAGAGCCTTCACAAGGCGCCGGACAAACGCGCCCTGTGAACTCTGGAAAGTTATTCGTCATATGCAGGCGATCTAAAGCTGCCTTCCATTGCCCCTTATAAACCAGGTCATTCCATTCCGGAATCACATTGTTAATTGGACAACCTGCCGCTCTTCCTTGAATCTCCACACCCATATGGCAGAATGGCGTACCGCAATCCATACAACGCGCGCCCTGAGTTCGCAATGAATCATCTGACAGCCGAGAAGCATACTCTTTCCAGTTGGAGATTCTATCTAAAGCTGGCTGCTCTTTAACCTTTTCTCGTTTATATTCCATAAATCCTGTCGGTTTCCCCATCTTGGAACCCTCCTCTTTTGTTAAGACGTTGCTTCCACAAATGCCTGCATTTCCGCTTTTTCCTCTGTTAAGCCATGCATTTTATGAAAATTAATCTTATCAATCATTTTTTGATAATCTGTCGGTACCACTTTGACAAACTGAGGTACGATTTGCTCCCAGTTCTCTAAAACTTCTATAGCATATGAGCTGTTCGTCTGTTCGACATGCTCCATAATCAGCTTGCGCACTTCTGCGATTTCTTCTTTTTCCTCAAGCTCCGCAAATTCAATCATTTCAATATTGCATAGCGCCTTGAATGTCGCTGCATTGGATGGCAGCACATAAGCAATACCTCCTGACATGCCGGCACCGAAGTTTTTGCCGACATCCCCCAATATGACAATACGTCCGCCCGTCATATACTCGCAACCGTGGTCGCCGATACCTTCAACGACTATGTCAGCACCGGAGTTTCTTACAGCAAATCGATGTCCGGCGCGGCCATTTACAAACGCCTGTCCGCTTGTAGCACCATATAAACACACATTGCCGGCGATCACATTTCGCTCATATTCACCTTTAAACGGTGCGATTGCCGCCACTTTCCCTCCGGATAAACCTTTACCGAAATAGTCATTGGCATCACCTGTCACCGTCATCGTCATTCCGCGGGGAATAAAGGCGCCAAAGCTTTGTCCGGCTGAACCGTTGAATTTCAAATGAATCGTGTGATCAGGAAGTCCTGCTTCACCATATTTGCGGGAAATTTCACTGCCGATAATTGTACCCATTACACGATTTACATTTTTAATTGGGAATTCCATTGTTACTTTACGTTTTTTCGTAATAGCTTCTTCAAGATGAGGCAACAAATGCACCATATCGAAACTTTGTTCGATGCCATGATCTTGCTGTCTTTGCTTCGTACGAGTACCTTCTACTTGATGAAGCAGCTTTGTGACATCTAATTGGCTCGCCTTCCAATGATTTTTCATTTTATCAGAAACCTCAAGTACATCTGTACGTCCGACCATTTCATCGACTGTTCGGAAGCCGAGTACAGACATATATTCACGCATTTCTTCTGCTACAAAACGCATATAATTGACAACATAATCGGCACTGCCGGTAAAGTTCTTCTGCAATTCCGGATTTTGCGTCGCCACGCCGACCGGGCAAGTATCCATATGGCAGACGCGCATCATTACGCATCCAAGAACAACAAGAGGTGCTGTTGCAAAGGCAAATTCCTCGGCGCCAAGCAACGCTGCCATGATGACATCTTTCCCTGTCATCAGTTTACCGTCTGTTTCCAACGTTACACGGTCACGCAGACCATTGAGCATCAATGTTTGATGCGCTTCAGCAAGACCTAGCTCCCACGGAAGCCCCGTATGCTTAATCGACGTTTTCGGTGATGCTCCTGTACCGCCATCATAGCCGGAAATGACGATGACATCGGCTGCTCCTTTTGCTACACCTGCCGCGATTGTGCCTACCCCTGATTTCGAGACAAGCTTAACAGAAATACGCGCTTTGCGATTAGCATTTTTCAAATCATGAATCAATTGTGCCATATCTTCAATTGAATAAATATCATGATGCGGTGGTGGAGAAATCAATCCCACTCCAGGTGTCGAGCCGCGCACTTCGGCAACCCACGGATATACTTTATTACCCGGCAGCTGTCCGCCTTCACCTGGTTTCGCACCTTGCGCCATCTTGATTTGCAGTTCTTCAGCATTCACAAGATAGTGCGATTTAACGCCGAAACGTCCGGAAGCAATTTGTTTGATTGCACTTCGGCGGTTATCACCATTCTCATCCAGCTCATAACGAGAAGCATCTTCCCCGCCCTCGCCGGAATTTGAGCGACCTCCGAGACGATTCATGGCAATCGCCAATGTTTCATGCGCTTGTTTCGATATCGAACCGAATGACATCGCTCCTGATTTAAAGCGTTTAACAATCGATTCAACTGATTCTACTTCTTCTAACGGAATTTTACGGTCCGTCTTTTTAAAGTCGAATAAATTACGTAAAAATCCGAGCTGTTCCTCATTCGCCATTTCCGCGTATTGAAGATACATTTTATAATCGTTTTTACGAGTTGCCCACTGAAGCGTATGAATCGTTTTCGGATTGAAAGCATGATGTACTCCATTTGCGCGCCATTGGAATTCTGATCCTGATTCAAGCTCGGCGCTCATCGATTCAACAGCATTCTGATGGCGACGTTTCGCTTCTTCACCGATTGTTTCCAAATCTATGCCATCAATTTGCGAAGTTGTTCCTGTAAAGTGTTCTTCAATCACCGCTTTACTGATGCCAACCGCTTCGAAAACTTGTGCTCCTCTGTATGACTGAACAGTGGAGATTCCCATCTTGGACATCACTTTGACTACACCTTCAGCAATCCCTTTGCGGAACTGCTTAATCGCCAGCTGATAGTCCATATTTAAATACATTTTATCGATTGCTTCGTAAATCGTTGCATAAGCCAAATACGGATTAATGGCATCGGCACCAAAGCTGATTAAAGCAGCAAAGTGATGCACTTCTCTTGCTTCTGCACTGTTGGCAATTAAGCTTACCTTTGTACGCAAACCTTCACGCACTAAATATTGATGCAGACTGCTGACTGCAAGCAGCATTGGTACAGCCGGCACGCTTGTATCTTCGTTATTGTCACAAAGCATAATTAATGTAAAGCCATCTTCAATCGCTTTAACTGCTTGCTTGCGAATACGTGTCAATTCACTTTCAAGATTGCCTTTCATTTCAAGAGAAATCGTTGCTGCTTGGAAGTCTTTTTCATAATTGTATAGCAGCTGGTTGTACTCGCCATTTGTTAAAATCGGCGTATCCAAAAAGATCCGTCTGGCGTTCTCTTCATTTGGATGCAGCAAATTACCTTCCTTGCCGAGATATGTCATCGTAGACGTTACGACATGCTCACGAATGGCATCAATCGGCGGATTCGTTACTTGCGCAAACAGCTGTTTAAAATAATTAAATAAAGATTGCGGTCGGTCAGACAGTACCGCAAGCGGCGTATCATTCCCCATTGAACCAAGCGGGTCCTTGCCGTCAATAGCTAATGGAACAAGATTTTTTTGAATATCTTCATACGTATAACCGTATGTTTTTTGTCGCAAAGTCAGATCATCCAGTCTGACAGCTTCTTCTTTCTCCGCTTCAATTTTCACCATATTTTCGTCAAGCCATTGCTGATAAGGCTGCTGTGCTACCATTTCCGCTTTCAACTCATCATCAGAAATGATCTTCCCTTGTTCTAAGTCAATTAGAAGCATGTTGCCAGGACTTAAGCAGTCTTTTAAGACGACATCCTCGTCACGAACATCAACAACACCTGTTTCCGAAGAAAAAATGACATGGTCATCCTTCGTCACATACAGACGTCCGGGACGCAGTCCATTCCGGTCAAGAATCGCTCCGATTTGCTTTCCGTCTGTGAAACAAATTGCTGTCGGTCCGTCCCATGGCTCCATCATGCTGGCATGATATTGGTAAAACGCTTTCCGCTCTTTCGATATGCGCGGATTTTCCGTCCATGGTTCAGGAATAAGCATCATCGCTGCATGTGCCGGCGTCCGCCCTGCCAACACAAAAAATTCAAAAGCATTATCAAGCATTGATGAATCTGAACCGGTCGTATCAATAATGGGCAGAATTTTCTGTAAATCCTCTCCGAAAGCCTCCGATACAAACTGTTGTTCACGAGCACGCATCCAGTTAATATTACCGCGCAATGTATTGATTTCCCCATTGTGAATGATATAACGATTCGGGTGGGCACGCTTCCATGACGGGAAAGTGTTTGTCGAATAACGGGAATGAACAAGCGCAAACGCCGATACAAACTTTTCATCTTGCAGGTCCTTATAGAAGCTACTCACTTCCTCCGGCGCCAACAAACCTTTGAATACCATTGTCTGGCTGGAAAAACTCGGACAATAAAATTCAAAACCTTGTTTTTCTGCCCAATGCTCCACCTGCTTGCGGATCACATATAATTTACGTTCAAATGCCAAACGGTCAGACGCATTTTTACGCACGAATACTTGGCGTACAATTGGTGCAGAAGATCCGGCAATCTCGCTCAAACCTACTTTATTTGTCGGCGCAGTTCTCCAGCCGATTAACGTCTGTTTCTCTTCTTCAATCAACTCGTTGATTTTCGCCTCGATTGCAAGACGAACTTCTTCATTTTCCGTGAAAAATAATTGCCCAACTCCATATTCTCCTGTTTCAGGCAATTGTAATTCCGGACAATTCAATCGGAAAAACGCATCAGGAATTTGAACCATGATACCCGCACCGTCACCTGTTCCATCTCCGCCGCGTCCAGCCCGATGCTCAAGGCGGCATAACATTTCCAAGCCGTTCTTCACGATATCATGTGATGGGATGCCTTTAAAATTGACGTACATACCAATCCCGCACGCATCTCTTTCAAAATCCGGCGAATATAGTCCCTGCGCTTTTGGATATTGATGAAAGTTCATAATTATTCCTCCAAATCTATCAGTAGCTTATTTACATTTTAAATATTTCCTACTAATATAAACAATATATAAATTAGAAGGAATTAATCTATTTTTTAGATGAATGAGGTGAAACCCTTGGAATTACGGCAATTACAATACTTTGTCGAAGTGGCAAAAAGGGAACATATTTCTCAAGCAGCGGATAATTTGAACGTTGCCCAATCTGCAGTCAGCCGTCAAATTGCCAATCTTGAGGCAGAATTGGGCGCTCCGCTTTTTGAAAGAATCGGCCGAAACGTGAAACTGACACCGGTCGGAAAAATCTTTTTAGAGCATACCCTTACCGCATTAAAGGCGATTGATTTTGCCGCCAAGCAAGTGGAAGAATATTTAAATCCGGAAAAAGGTGTAATTAAAATCGGTTTCCCTACCAGTTTAGCAAGCTATGTTTTACCAAATGTCATCTCAGCCTTCAAAAAAGAGCACCCAGATATATCATTCCAACTTCGGCAAGGTTCCTATAAGTTTTTAATTGATGCTGTCAAGAATCGTGAGTTAAACCTGGCCTTCCTCGGACCGCTTCCTCCAAAAGACGAAGCGATTATTCCGACTGTGCTGTTCAGCGAGAAGTTTTACGCCTTGCTGCCGGCTAATCATCCGCTCGCACAAAATCAACAGCTTTATTTAGTCGATTTTCGACATGAAGATTTTGTTTTATTCCCAGAAGGCTACATATTAAATAAAGTTGCAGTCGACGCCTGCAGGGCTGCGGGATTTGTACCCAAAATCACTTCCGAAGGCGAAGATATGGATGCCCTTAAAGGGTTAGTTTCTGCCGGAATCGGCATAACCTTGCTGCCGGAAAGCTCACTATACGATTCGATGCCGCGCTATACGGTTAAAGTGCCGATTGCATCGCCTGCCATCACTCGCACTGTCGGCATTATTTCACCGGCAAACCGGGAAATCGCACCGTCTGAACAAGTATTTTTGAAATTTGTTACTCAATTTTTCTATAACCTTTCTAAATTCGGATAAAAAAAGGACGTTCGATGAAGCGATATTAAAGCGCTTTTCGAACGTCCTTTTATCATTAACGGAAAAAGATCAGCAATAGCGTACCAACAATAAAACAATAGTACGAGAAATAAACAAGCTTCCCGTTTTTCATAATGCCCATAAACCATCTCATCGCAAAATACGTCATCAACAATGTTGCGATGAATGCGGCAATATACGGAATTGCTAACTCTCCCTTATTCGGCTCTGCCAAGAAATCAGAAATACCTAAAACAACACCGCCTAAGCTGACAGGTATGTACAGCATGAAAGAAAAGCGCAACGCAGTTTCCTGATTCATTCCGACAGCAAGCGCGGAAATAATCGTAGCACCGGAACGGCTAATACCAGGAGTCAGAGCGACTGCTTGTCCAAGACCGACAATGACCGCATCTTTCGTCGTTAAATCACCATCACGCTTCGTACCGCGAATGTTGCGGATTAGCCATAAAGCAATACCCGTTACAAACAATGTAATCGCGATCGTCGTCATGCTTGTGCTGTCAGCGATTACATCGCTTAATAGTACACCTAATACACCAGCCGGAATTGAACCTATTATAACGAACATAGCAAACTTAAAATCAGCTAAATATTGCTGTTCCCGTGTTTTGATATATCGTAATGTATTCACAATTAAGCGGCTAATATCCTGGCGATAAATGAAAAGAATCGCCACTAAAGAGGCTGTATTCGTCAAAATCGCAAATGTGAATCCCTGCTCGCCAACACCAAGTATGTTACTGGCAATCATAACATGCCCGCTTGATGACACAGGAATCGGCTCTGTAAAGCCCTGCACCAAACCTATGATAATCATTTTAATCATCAGTACAATATCGAAGTTTTCCATTCCATCCACCCTTTGTTATAACCTGCATTCTAGATCGTAAGTTTGCTTTATGTCTTAGCAAACATTATTAATTATACAATACCGTTATCGAAATTGCTAAAATATTTAAAAATAGCCTCTTAAAAGTTCTCGGACTTTTAAGAGGCTATTTTACACTAATCATTATAAAATCTTTCTCCAGCCATCACTTCAATAATACTGCGGAACATTCCCCATTCTTCAGGAAAATCATTCATGCCGCCTTTACTGATGGTGTCATCATTATCTGTCACAATTTCAACATGCCACTGTGTTCCTTCTTCAGCTGCTGATTGATTATATTCAGTATCCCAATTAAGAAGGTGGACTCGTTTAAGCTGTTGAACAAAATAGCCGGCTGTCTGTTTGCTGATCGGCTTTGTTTTTTCGCCCAATGATATTTCGTACAAATGCTCCCATGACAGTTGCAAATCTTCCATATTAATATTGATTTGATAAAAGTCTTTATATACCTGACCGTATGAAACTTTTACTTTCTTTATTTTGTTATACGTATTATCAATAACTTGCTGTTTCGTCCATTCAAAATGACAATCTTTGCAATAATAGTCCGGACTTTCCTCGGAAAACTGCACGCAACCTCCCAGCTTTACCTTGCCTTCTTCCGCTTCGATAAAAAGCTCATACGTCGGAAGGCCATAAACGAACTTAATTGTATTTCCCGATCCGCAATTCGGGCATACTTCATAATGAATTCCCACTATGATCACCTTCTTTGCAGCATGAACCATTAAATTTCCCGAACACATCATGAACTAGTTCATTGTATTCCTGCCACGCTGATGTATGAGATAATTCCTTCAATTGCTCGCATACGCAATGATGATACCAGCCATGCGCATTTTTATCTTTTTGGTTAAAGCGCTCCCATAACTGTTCTCCAATCGCATCATAATCACGTTTAATTGCTCTCATATTCGACAGCTTATCGCCGAGCGTAATCATTTTTGCTTCAATTGGAGAACCTCCCAAGTGGTCGATAAACTCTTGTTTACGCAGTCGCCACGTGTCAGCAGCCGGCAGATGGGCACGCTTATCCTCTGTTTCATAAGACACTAAATCCGCTACAGTTGAACCAAATTTCCCCTCTAATTCCGCTAAGGTGCATTTCGTATCCTCCAAAACATCATGTAGCACTGCCGCTGCAATAACTTTCGCATCATTCGTCAGTGTTTTGACAAGATCGGCAGTTTCAATTAAATGGCTGATATAGGGGATATTTGTACCTTTGCGAACATCTCCTTTATGCCAGTGCGCAGCGAACTGAAAAGCGGATTCAATAAAATGGGCATTGAAACTCTCTCCATCTTTCACGTAATCCGGAAATTCAGGTGATATTCCAGCATTGATTAAACCGTCAGTACGAACCTTTTCGGCATAGCCGCACAATTGTTCTCTCGGATTAACATCATAATACCAGCAAACTGAATTGTCTTTTTGTGGCTCACCCAACAGCGGACAGCACCAGCAAAAACGTTGATTTTCAGTCAACACCGCATTTGCTGCCCGGCAATAATAATTTCCTTTTTCATCCTTGCATACTGGATGACCGTCGTATTCGTATGTATAAACTTTATCTTTGTGATTATTAATGATTGTCATAATAACTCCCCTCTTTATCAATTTTTAAAGCTATTCTTTATCCATTTCCCATCATTTTGCGGAATAAAACATAAAAGAGACTTGCCCTTAATATGTGCAAGTCTCTTCTCTATTAATTAAAAATAATCTTCGCGATATCAAGCGGGTCAACAATTTGACCATCTTTATATACACGCATATTGCCGCCTGAAATTTCGTCAATTAAAGCAATTTTGCCGTCAATGCGTCCGAATTCAAGCTTAATGTCATATAGCTCGGCACCTTTAGCTGCTAGTTCATTTTTAACGATTGTCGAAATTTTTTGCGTCATATCTTTTAATACATCATATTCCTCCAACGTCAGAAGACCAAGCATATGCAAGGCATCCTGAGATATCGGCGGATCTTGACGATCGTCATCCTTTAATGTCACTTCAACAAACGCCTGCAGCTCTTGTCCTTCCTCTGCGTAAGCACCGTATCTTCTTAAAAAGCTGCCGACTGCTTTGAAACGGCAAATTACTTCTAAACCTTTACCGAATGTTGTTGCCGGCTTTACAGTCATTGTTGAATTCTCAACGTCCGCTTCCACAAAGTGCGTAGCAATTCCCGCTTCTTCAATTTTATTGAAGAAATATTCTGTTAATTGAATGCCGATTTGACCCATTCCTTCAATAGAAAGACCTACTGTGTTAGCACCCGGGTCAAATTTGCCGTTCTCACCTGTCACGTCATCTTTGAATTTCAACAGATAGTTTCCGTCCTCTAATGCAAAAACCGATTTTGTTTTCCCCTCATACACATGTTTCATTTCTGCAATCCCCTTTTGTTATATGTTCAAT
>JBJFHH010000167.1:0-10314 GCA_051893475.1 Bacillus sp. (in: firmicutes)
TAAAGCATATTTTGAGATAAAGAAAAACTAATATAGTTCTTTAGCAATAGAGCCTGTGAATTCCAAGGTTCTATTATTTTTGCTTTCTTAATAAAAACTTTCATAGATTGTAAACTGACTCTTCTTCTTGTGAATTTCAATAATTCTGAGATTATATCTTATGAAACAAATAATGGTCATTTCCCGGGAGTTTTATCCGTCATTCTTCTCAGAAATAGCGTCAAATCATATGCTTTAAAGGTGTTCATCATTGAAAGCATTTGTTATACTTTTATAGTAATTATCATGAAAAGAAGGTTTATTAATGAATCGTGTTGAAACGCAAATTAGAGGTTTTATAGAAGATATTCAACATCCGAAGCAAAAGAAGAAAATTAATATAAACGATTTGGAATTTCAAATTAGACAGCAAATGGAAGATTACTTCGATATGGATGGCTATTCTATGTTTTATGATGCCATTTGTTTGTTGGAGGAAGAGGGACAACTAACAGCAATCCTCAATAAACAGCAAAACGGAAAAGTCCCGTCTTTATCACTATTTTATTGGGTAAACGTGAAAAAAGGAGAATCAACATGGGATCGTTTGCAAATGATGAAGCTCAGTGATCAATTTGACTTTTCCTATTATGAAAATCATCCGGAATGGCAAACAGATGCTGAGTGGCAGCGAATCGAAAGTATCTATCATTTTATCCATTCGGATGAAAAGAGAGAAATTATATCAATAGAAGAAAGAAGTCAGCAATTGTTCGGGCATGAGAAATTTTTGACGGACGAAAAACTGTTCCCTGAAGGAAAAGGCTTTTTGCAGCGAATCGGTGTTACGATTGATCAAATTAAAGCGGTAAAGGAAGGTCAACCGTTTGTTCATTGGTTAAAACCAGGTAAAGAAATTAAAGATATTAAACGGGTACTCATTATCGAGAATCTGTCATTCTATCATACTTGTATTAAATTAATGGAACGAAATCAACTGGATTATGAGCCAGAGCTAATTATTTACGGTGCGGGCAAACAAATTGAAAGCAGCTTTTCTTTCTTTGAACGTCTGTTTCCGCCGAATGATTATTTGTTTTATTATGCGGGCGATATAGATGCGGAAGGTTACAGTATTTTTGTCCGCCTGAAGAAAAGATACGACAATTATGCGATGCAACCAGCTTTGAAAATTTATCGGAAAATGCTGGATTGTCGCGAACAGGCGAATGACCAAATGAAACAGGTTGAAAACGAAAATGATCGTGATGACTTTTTCTCATGGTTTACGGACGATGAACAAGCAATCATGATGGATTTATGGAAAGACCGAAAACGCATTCCGCAGGAAGTATTGACATTGGAATCATGGGGGAGATGGATTTGAACGAATCATGGGAAGGATTCGCACAACGGATGCAGCGGCTGAATCCGTTGTTTGAGCTTGGAAAGGGCATGGAAATCGGTGAACTGAAACCGTACATACAATCGATCCTTATGCAGGTTTTATTGACGATTTTCTACCGAGAGCTGAATGATGACAGCGACCGCAGTAAATCGGACATTTCCTTCATAGTTGAGGATATTGTCAAGCAAATGAAGCTTGAGGCGGATGAAAAGCAAATAGAGCGGATCACGAGCGGTTTGCTTTATCAGGGCAAAGAAGAATACAGCAAGCCTTTCGAAGCTTTATACTTCAATGAAAATAAAAAATCATGGGAAACACAGACGTTTCGTTATGTAACAATGGATGAATTGTATACGAACCTGGAAATGGGAGGTTCAATTGTATATAAATTAACAGATGTTGCTCAAGAAATGATTTTTATGAGCCGGGAGATGGCAGAAGAATTCTCGATCACAATTGAACAGCTGTACAGCATGCAGTTAATTAAGAACGGTAATTTCAAAAAAGCTACCCGAAACCTGGATCATCTCGTTTCACGAGTAAATCGCTTAATGGCGAAAGAATATGCTTTCCAAAAAGAAATGATGAACAATCCGAAAATCTTGGTGATTGAGCAGGAACGCCAGCGTGAGGATAACCGTGCTGAAATCGAGAAGCAATTTGAAGAGGAAAAAAATCATTTCCGTACAATCACTTCGATGCTTGAAAAGGCGCGAAGAACGGAAGAAGGCGATCAAGTGCAAAATGAACTGGTCGTATTACAAGACAAGTTTGAACATACAAGACAATTGCATGACCGTTTTGCTAAGCTTGTTATTCAAAATATTTCCTACGAAATGAAGCTGAAGGCGGAAAACCCATCCTTGTTCTGGGAGCATAGTTTAGTATCCTTCCGTGAGCATATATATGAAAATTGGCTCATGAAAGAGGGCGTAAAGGATTTTGCGGTAGTTGAACAAATATTGGCGCCGATTTTTTCACCGAAAAATGAATTCATCTTGCCGCTTGAATGGATTTGGGGTGAACAAGAATTAGCAGACAGAGTTATTATTGACATCGAAGAAGAGGAAGAAAAAGAAGAGGAATTAATAGAGAAACGAGTGACAGATTGGACTTCGGTTGTAAGTGCTTGGAAGCATGTGTTTGAGCATTTGCAGAGAAATGGCGAATTTTCTTTAGCGGATTTAGGACATTTGCCTCTTGAAGCTCAGGATGAATGGTTTGCAGAGAGTGAAACAGTCGATTTATGGATGATGTTTGACCGCAAACCGCTTCGTGTGCATGTGAATGACCGTAAAGAAGCGGAACTTAGCGATGAACGTGAAATTCTTCTTCATAAATTAATTAGTGAACATCCAGAATTCAAGGTTCTTGAAGGCACGGAGTTATATACGGAATTTGATCACCGCGCTGAACCGATTATTTGGTACAGAACAAAAATCACGCCGTTTAAATTATGTATAAAGGAAGGCAAATAGATGAATGCAGAAACAATAAAGAAAGCATCAGCTGTGTACTTCACATTACTAAAAGAAAAAGTAATCGATGAGGACAGCGAATACTTTCAACTATATTATGAACCGGAAGTCAGACAAGTTGTGCTTATGCTTTGTGATGAAGCCGGGACGTATGTGATTGAGTCTCCAAAACGAATTCATCTTGTCGTACAGCCGACAGGTTCCGTATTCGCGACGAATTTCACACATATGCGTGATAAGCATCGACAAGTCGAAAGCAAGAAACATTTCAACTTGCTCAGCGTCATTATGATGGCCTTCATTGCTGCTGTTGATCAAAATCAGGCAGCGAAAATACGGACGAAGCGTGAAGGCATTACCTATTATGCACTAGAGAGAAAAGTAAATGAATTAATTGTCAGCTGGTCACTTATGCTGAAGGAGAATCCACAATTTGGCGAAGAGCAAATGATCGATATGAACGATATTGTAACGATGTGGACACATATGGAAGTAGACACGAATGAGTGGACGTATAAAAAAGGCAATAAACGAACACGTATCGGACTGATTGCGACAGCTATGCGCGTACTTGAGACGGAGGGGTTAATCGTTGTCCTTGACCGAGACGACATACCGAAAGCGATTCCTAAGCAGGAGCTGTTTGAACGGATTGAATACTTATATCATGATTATGACCGCTATGAAGCTATGAAAGAATTAATGACGAAGGAGGAGGAAGAACATGCCGAAGATCCATCGCATTAGAATAGTTGGTTTGAAATATGACGGTATGCAGAAGCAATATCAGGATACAACTTTTGATTTTCACAATGATATAACTTCGACAAACGGCTTGATAGCCATGATGAATGGAGGAGGAAAAGGGGTATTTCTGCAAACGATTTTCCAGGTGTTAAAGCCGGGAACTGCTTGGGGTAAGCAAAACAATCGTTATTACCAGCAATTTTTCTTCAATAAAAATGAACAGTTTATTCCGTATACCTTCCATGTTTTAATTCAATGGGAACTAGACGGCGCAGATCAAAGACATCTAGTTACCGGTGGTATGTTTTCAGCGGAGCAACGCATTTCATTTAATGAAGAAAGCACTGATGAAAAAAACACAGACAAACAAGACAAAATTATACCGAATATCACCTTTTATGCCCGGGAATTTGACAGAAAAGAAGATGTTGCTTTAGAGCATATTCCTCTGTATGAAAATGGCCAAGTAGCTGAAACGGAAGAACTGAAGGATTATTTCAAATGGAACGGTTATGATGTGTACCGCGATACGAAAAAGCATTACCGAATCCTTGATACATACGGAATCAACCGTAAAGATTGGGATATTATGAAGGATATCAACAAGGATGAGGGCGGTGTCGGCAAGTACTTTGAAGGAGCTGAGGATGACCATTCGCTTTTCCAAAAAAGAATTATTCCGACAGTAAGCGGTGTTCTTCATCGTGCTGAGCATCAAAAGAATGATCTTGTTGAGATTTTTAAAAGCCAAGCAAGTATTGCGAAAGATTTGCCGGTCTTGTTGAAAAGAGAACAGGCGCATAAAGAGTTTCTTGAGGATATTTTGCCATTCGAAGAACAAATTGCAGTTGGTGTTGAGCATCAAAAAGTTGTGACGGCCAGCACTCAACAAGGGCAACAGCTGCTTGGAGCTCTGGATCATGTCATTGAGCTGGAAAAGGATGCATTAGTCGCATTGGAAAAGAAGCTGGAAGAACTGAATGAGCAAACTCTGCAACTTCGATTTGAGAAAGACAACCTCGAGTATGCAAGAGCGCATCAAGAATTACAAAAATGGCAAAAGCAATTGACTGAGGAAAAAACTAAGCATGAAAAATTAAAAAAACTCGTTCAAGAACGAAATGAAAAGAGAGATGAATTGTCATTTTCTGTTCAGCTAAAGGAATGGAGTGACATCGAGCAAACAATTGCATCGCTTACGCAACAAATCGAAACACTTGAGAAAAACAGTGGTTTGGAAGAAGTTAATCTTCGCATGGAAGAAATCAAAAAAGAAGCCAAAGAAATTTGGGAAAAGGCTTATGAAGCGATCAAAGAAGAAAATGAGCATTTCCAAAGCTTTAAACGACATATCGAGAAGCGAGCGAAAGAATTAACGCAATCTGATAAGAAAAAGACAGCTGAAATCGCGCAAATTGTTGCCGAAATTGACGGGCTGTATACAAAAATACACGAATTTGACATGAAGCAGGATGAATTGATTAAAATGTTCGGAGATCGATTAAAGTATGATTTACCGGGCTTCATCGAATCATTTGTACAAAAACAAGAAAATTATAAAGCGGAGCAGGAATTACTTCTGCAAAAGGAAAAGCAATCGCAAGATAAACAAAATGCGATTTCCTTGACGGTTGGTGAGTTGCGCCAATCCCTTCAACATCAGGAAGTTCGCTGTAATGAATTGCGTGAAGCATTCAGTAAGCAGCAACATCTTGAACAGGAATTGCTTGAAAGACTGCAAGTACTTTTACCGGATGTGTCAACTCCATTTTCGCATTCACTGCTTTCTAGGTATGGAGCAGGTATTGAGGAACTGCTGCAGCAAAATAATGAACAGAACGAACAGCTTAAAAAAGAGCTATGGGAATTGCAAGTTGATCAATATTTAAATGATGATCACTATTGGATAGCCAACCAAGATGTGAAAGAGTTAAAAGAATGGATTGATGAAAAGACGGGAATTGACGTCTTTTACGGCACGCAGTTTCTGCAATCCTTGAATGCAGAAGAACGAATGCAGCATTTGCAAGCATACCCTTTATTACCGTATGGATTAGTTGTTTATCAAAACCAATGGCAAAAAATAAATCAGCAAGTGCTCAAGGGCAGAATGTATAAAAGTCCTGTTCCTATTTATATGCGTGAAGAAATGCAAGGCGAAGACCGGCCTTCATTCGTCATTATTCATGGAACAGAAGAGAACCTTCTGACGGATTATCAAGCATTTGCAGCTTGGCAAACAGAGATGACAAAACAAATTGAAGAGAAGCGAGATACGCTCAATGAAATGACGAAAACAGAAAATGCTCTGCGCCGTACATTAAAGGATATTGATCGTTTATCAGCTGGAACTCTTTGTGTCGAAATCGAAAAGAGCATTCAAATGGAAGAAACAGCTATTCGTGCTACGAAAGATGAATTGCAGTCGATTTTGAAGGATGAAGAAAAAGAAAAAGAACAGCAAACGATTTTACATGAACAAATCGATGTTACGAAAAGAATCATTGAAACATGCAATAAAGATTTAGAAACATTACAGCTGTTTGAAAAAGAAAAAGAGCAAAATGAGGAAAACAATCGCGTTAAAGAAGAAAAAGATAAAAAGCATCAGCTTCTGAAATCTCAGCAAGCTGAAGTTGAAAAAGAAAACGAAGAACTTCAGCAGATGACGTCCCAATGGAATCAAACTTATTTGGAATGGAAGCTGACATTAGAGCAAGAAATGAAAGAAATACAACTGTTTGTTGATGATGTTCATTTTCCGGCTGCAGAAACGGTGCAATATGATGGGGAAACACCAAGTTTATCTGTGCATATACTCGCTGACATTAAAGGAAGCATCAATGAATTGAAGCAGCTTCAGAAATCGAAGGAAGAACAAGCACAGGAGTTGCTTGCGATACAGGCGAATCGAGAAGCGGAACGGAAGCAACAAAAGAAATTGGAGAAAAAACTGCAGTCACAAAATCCTGAATGGAAGACAGTAGAGGCAGCCAGTGAGCCAATCAACATTCTTGAGGAGATGCTGCAGGCATCTAAAAAAGAAGCGAAGGACAGCGAAAAGGCTGAACGTGAACAAGGTACAGCTGTTACAGTTGCGGAAACGACGCTAAAACATACGGAAGAACAATGCGAAAAAGCCGAAAAGAAAGTAGCGAAACATGGAAAGCAGCCTGAGAAGTGGGAAGACGATCTTGATGTGAAAGAATCGGAAATCAAAGACCGTACAAAGCATACGAAAGATGAACTGAAGAAGACCGAAAAGCAATTCAGTGAAACAGAAGCGAGCATTGCTGCCCATAAAGGTGACAGAATTACACTTTCGATGATTTTGAAGGAAGAAGCGGCTGTATTCGAGCCGGATGACCTTGAACAGATTCAGAAGCAAGGCAAAGCATGCATTCTAGCGTGGTGCGAGCAGCATCAAAACTTGCAGGAAGAAGAAAAAGAGAAACGAATTAGAGCTGACCAAAGTCTGCGTAAGTTAAAAATGATGATTGAGGGCAAAGATTGGGAGCTTCGTTTTAAAAATGATGTGTTAATGACACTCGATCACCTTGATACGCGTCATTACGAGCATATTCAAGGAATATTGCTGAATATGAAACGCTTCTCGGCAAGCGGTTTGGAGCAGCTTGAGCGCGACAAGGAACGTGCTGAACGTGCTCAAACATTCTGGGCTAGCCGTGCCAGTATGAAGGTTATGAGTATTAGTGATGCGATTCGTTCAATGATTGCTAAAATGAAAATCAAAAATGAACGTGGAGCCTTCCCGCTCGTTACATTAAAGGAAGATATTTTACCGAAAAAAGCAGAAGATATTGAGCCGTTGTTAAAACAGCATTTCGTTTCGGCGATTGAAAAAATAACAGCGAAGTTTGAGTCAATTGATGATAATAATAGAGATTTAGACAATGAAATTAAACAATTGATTGGCGATGAACAAATTTTATTTGTATCGTTAAGAAATCGTTACCCTGAACTGCTTGTGTATAATATGCGCACCGATAATGCGTTCATGTACGGAAGACCGCAAAAAGAGCATTATTCTACATGGCAAACAATCAACCAAGGATCAAAAACAAAATCAGACGGAAGCGGCGGGCAAAAGCTGTCTGCACGTATGGTGATGATGATGATGCTATTATCTGTGAAAAGTGAAACCGATCAAAGCTGGGTACCGCTTGTTTGTGACAATCCGTTCGGACAAGCCGCATCGGCTCACGTACTTGATCCGATTTTTGCAGTAGCAGAGAAATTAAAATTCCAGCTTATCGTCGTTACGCCGCCTGAGCTTGTAAAAACGGAAATCAGTCAGCGATTTGATTCCTATTACAAACTGGATTTCTTACGTGAAAAAGGGAAAGAAATCGTTACAGAAACGGTAGTACCAGCCTTTCGAATTTATCAGGAAGAACCAATCGTTTAATATTCATACAAACAAGGTGAGTGGCAATTGCTATTCACCTTGTTTGTCATTCAAGAAACTAGCATTAAGTTTCTTAATTAAGTCATCAAATCTTTTTCCTTGAAGGATTTTGATGACGATTGGGGCAAGGATAACCATCGCATCGCGGTATCCTATATCAATATGCTTTTCCAATGAGTTTTTCGTAATTTTTAAGCTTCCTGCACCATTGATCAACTCTAATGGTGTTGATGGATATATATTGATAACTGGAATTCCGCCTATATTTGGCTCGACTTTCGTCATATAAGAAAGATGCGTCACAATAATCAAGTTTACATCATGGTTTTGAAGCGGTTGGATGGGTACATTATCGGTATTGTTTTTTGAATAAGCCGGATTTTTAATGCCGCCATCAGCATAGCGTTTACCATTTATGACAATAGGCTTGAAAATATACGGTATCGCACAGGAAGCCAGCACAATATTGATCATTTCTTCTTTATTATAGTCATTCAATTTGAAGTATACAGGTCTTTCATCATCGATATTGTATGCACAGGCATAGATGCTTTTACTTGAGCTTTTTAATAGATTCATATCGACAAACTCTTCGATAAAATGCTTGACGCCACTCTGGGAAAGCAGGCCAATATCGCTTGATTTCAATTCTTCAATAATGCTGCTTTCGCCATTATTCACTCTTTTAAATCGATCAAGCAGCTCCGGTGTTCTAAGCTTCCTCGTATTTTCCTGCATAGTAATTAGCTTTGAATAAGAAAGGTGGGACCAAGTATTTTTTGTGACACTACTGTCATTCATAGCCAGCAGCAGAGCATTGACGGCACCAACAGAAGTTCCTGATACGACGTCAATTTGATTAATTAAGTCTAATTCCCATAGAGCTTTAATTACACCTGCCTCATAGGCTCCCTTTGCACCGCCTCCTGCTAAAACGAGTCCGATTTTTAAATCCTTCAGTCTGTTTATCATATTAAAAATCCTTTGCTCAGTATTTTAAATAATTATAAGAATCAAATTTGTTTTTCGTTTGAAGTCAATTTTAAAAATGATTGAAAAAGCTAAATCTCTGTATTTGTTTGTAAGTATTGTAAATTACAGTTATTTTCTGGGGATTTCTGTTTAAAAATCAACTGAAAACTCTAGTAATTTCTGACATGCGGAGTTCTTTAGGTTGATTCTCTAATATGATTTACGCTATCCTTAGTGGTATTGGGCCGCAACACCACTTCATTAATGATAAACATAATTTTATAGGATGTGATTGCATTTGAATTGGAAAAAATACTTGATGATCAGTAGTGCCCTCATTACAACCCTCTCGGTTAGTTTGCCTGTCAGTGCTACTTCATTAACGGAGCAACGAAATGCTGTCAATGAACAAGCCGATGCTGTACAAGAGGATCTTGAAGCAAAAACGGCAGAAGCTGAAGAACTGGCTGCACAAAAGCAGCAGGCATATGAAGAACTGCAAGCGCTAAACTTGCAGGTTGCTAATTTAGAAATCCAACTGTATGAACAAACTTCTGAGCTGATTCAAATTAAAGAACATATTGCTGAACTAGAGGTAAAAGAACAAGAAGCAAAAGAGCAACTTGAAAAACGTTATGAAATTCTGTCAGAAAGATTAGTTGTCTTGCAGGAACAACAATCTGACTCCAGTATTTTCTCAATCTTAATTGAATCAAATAGTATTGTAGATTTTGTTAATCGCGCTTTAACTGTTTCATATATTATTGATTCTGATCAATCTCTTATGGATACATACGAGAAAGAAGAAGAGGAATATAATAATCTTAAATTAGAGGCTGAAGCTGAATTAGCTGAAGCTGAAAGGGTACAAGCAGAGCTTGATCAGACAAAAGCTGAATTAGACGAGCAACAGCAAAAGAAAAACGAGTATATGGAAGAGTTGAACAGTAAATACGGCTGGACAATGGAAAATATATCATCGTTACAAGCTGAGTTTGCTCAGCTGGAAGAAGAGTCTGAAAGCTTGGATCAGCAAATTGAAGAAGAAGAACAAAGAAGATTAGAAGAAGAACAAAAGGCTCTTGAAGAAAGTCAAAAGGCAGCTGCTAATGGCTCAACAGCCAAAAGTAGTTCTTCAAGCAGCAGTAATTCCTCAGGAAGCACGAATGTGTCTGTCTCAAGTGGTGGATTTGACGTTCGTAATATGGCAGGTGTTACGGCTTCAGATGTAGAGAACATCCTAACTGGTAAATTAAGCGGTTATGGATCTGTCTTCTATTCAGTAGGACAATCCTATGGAA
>JBJFHH010000168.1:0-2497 GCA_051893475.1 Bacillus sp. (in: firmicutes)
GTGCGTCCAGATAGGACGAAAGTAGAAGTAGATGAAAGGAGGATAGACGAGGGTACTACCCCGCAAGGATAATGCGGGAATCCACCTGCCTAACCGAAAGGCGAAAGCTGACACGGGAACAGAGCACGGCAGGAAAGCGGTAAGTCATTCAAAGGCAATCGGATGCGACTGAACCGCAAGGATAATGTGAATATGAGGATAAAACTGTATTTGTTGAATGCGAGTTCCCAGTTTCTGTTCAGTGTAGGCATAGGAAATTTGCCTGAAACCTATGGTATGAAGCCTGTTGGAAAGGGTCGCCTTCCAGTGGATTATCCAAATACTTCATACGACGCGCCGGAGAACCGGTGTTAACGGAACGAAAGCATATTCCGACAATTCACACTCACCCACTACTTTCGTTAACTGGAGATTGCCTAAACCAGAGTGCCCAAAATGGCTATGTATATGATACTGAAAATCTGGCATGGCAACGGAGCCGCCATAGTAGTCCGAGGCGTTAACAGCGACCACATGGCGAAGGGCGGCAGTCTTAGCGTATTAAAATCGTAAATTGATTAGGGAGGAAAACCTCATTGAAACCAACAATGGAGATTTTAACCAAGTTACAGGAAAACTCAAAAAGAAACCACGATGAAGTGTTCACAAGATTGTTTCGCTATATGCTTCGCTCGGACATCTATTTCATTGCCTACCAGCACCTATATGCAAATAAAGGCGCTGGCACAAAGGGCGTGAATGATGATACGGCGGATGGCTTCAGCGAGGAATATGTGGCACAAATTATTGAGGCGTTGAGAACGGAAGTCTATCGTCCTACCCCGGTACGCCGTACCTATATCCAAAAAGCAAATGGAAAAATGCGCCCGCTGGGTCTGCCAACTTTTACGGACAAGCTGGTACAGGAGGTCATGCGGATGATACTGGAAGCGGTATATGAGCCGATATTCTCAAACTATTCTCACGGATTTCGCCCCGGACGAAGCTGCCACACGGCTCTCGCTCAGTTGAAGCACGAGTTTGTGGGTGCAAGCTGGTTCATAGAGGGCGACATCAAGGGCTGTTTCGACAACATTGACCATGCGGTGCTGATCCGTGCCATTGGTAAGAAAATCAAAGATGCAAGGTTCTTAAAGCTGGTGCAGTTGTTCCTGAAGGCAGGCTATATGGAGGACTGGAAGTATTACGGTACTTACAGCGGCTGTCCGCAGGGCGGCATCCTGTCTCCCATTCTCGCAAATATCTGCCTGAACGAATTGGACAACTACATTGAAACGCTCAAAAAGGACTTTGACGTTCGGACACCTTACAGAACTACGCCGGAATACCGGGCGATTTGCAGCAAACGCACTCGTTTGCGGAAAAAGGCGGAGCAATGCGAGGGAGAAGAACGGGAACGGTTGATTGCGGAATACAAACAGGAAACCGCCAAGCTGCTAAAAACTCCGGCAAAGCTGTGCAATGACAAAAAACTGAAATATGTCCGCTATGCCGACGATTTTCTAATTGCCGTCAATGGGAACAGAGAGGATTGCGAACAGATAAAAGCGAAGCTGACGGACTTTATCCGTAATGAGCTGAATATGGAACTCAGCCAGGAAAAAACGCTGATTACGCACAGCAGTTCTCCTGCTCGTTTTCTCGGATATGATGTCCGGGTACGCCGCAGTCAACAGGTCAAGCCTTGGAAAAACTGCAAACAGCGCACGATGAACAACACCGTGGAGTTGCTTATTCCATTGCAGGCAAAAATAGAGAAATTTCTGCTCTCTCACAGCATTGCCAAGCAAAGGGCGGATAATGGAAAACTTGAGCCTTGCAAAAGGGACGCCTTACTGCGCCTGACCGACTTGGAAATCGTAGCAACCTATGACGCAGAACTGCGGGGCATCTGTAATTATTACTACCTCGCAAGCAACTACCGAAGTCTGAATTATTTTAGCTATCTGATGGAGTATAGCTGCCTAAAAACGCTGGCACGAAAGCACAAGTGCAAAATATCCAAAATCTATGATAAATACCGTGCCGGAGCTAGAAAATGGGGCGTTCCATACGAAACGAAGACTGGAATAAAACGGTGGTATCTTACAAAGTTTAATGAGATTGACGGGAAACGGAGCGAGGACATTGTGCCGCAATCCATTTCTATTTTCGCCAAAAGCAAAACAACTTTCGATGCCCGCCTAAAGGCTAAAGTGTGCGAACTCTGCGGCAGAACAGACGCGGATAAATACGAAATCCATCATGTGAACAAGGTGAAAAATCTGAAAGGTAAAGAGCCTTGGGAACAGATTATGATTGCAAAGCGGCGCAAGACAATGGTGGTCTGTTACGATTGCCACCAGCAAATTCATCATGGTTTTAAGAAAAAAGCAATTCTGTAATGGAGCGAAGAGGGAGAGCCGGATACTCAGAGATGGGTAAGTCCGGTTCGCGTGAGGGGTCTGCGCAGACCTACCGCAGAAATGCGGCAAGGCGGCGCTTTCCTACTCTACCC
>JBJFHH010000169.1:0-10283 GCA_051893475.1 Bacillus sp. (in: firmicutes)
ACGCAGCGGAAGTGAAGGGCGGCAATTTCAAAAAGAACAATATTCACTAAGCAAGTTTACATTCAATTTTAACGAGTAGCTATAGAGTGAAAAGAAAAGGATAGATGAACAGAGGGAATATCTGTTTACATCTATCCTTTTTCTATGCACTTTAAAAAAAGCGACAAACTTCGAGTGGTGCCTGTCACCCCCCGTTTTATTTATCGACAAAAACCGGGGAGTGACAGGCACTACTACGGCATTGATTTTATCGTTTCAACTGCACATAAAATCGATATCGATCAGCTCGGAAAGAAGATTTTACATATTCGAATGGAGTTTCGTCTTCCAAATAGGAGACCATTTTCATTCGCAATACCGGGCTACCTTTAGGAATGTTTAAATGGCAGGCTTCGTGTTCGTTTGCAGCTATTGCTTCGAGCTCTTGATTAGCTTCATTGATTTTTAACGATAATTGTTCTTCAATGAATTGGTAGATCGAATCCTTTGCCAGTTCTTCGGTCAAACCCTTTGTCAGGTGAAGCGGCATGTACGATGTTTCGATGGCCATTGGGACATCATCGGCTAAGCGGATACGTTCGATTCTTAGAACAGGCTCGTTTACTGCTAATCCTAGCTTGGCGGAAACAGAAGGATTAGCTACTACTGTTTCATAGGATAAAATGTTGCTCCGCGGTTTCAGTCCTCTTTTCAGCATTTCTTCTGAAAAGCTGGTCAGGCGATTTAAAACTTGCTCGACTTTCCGCTCGCTTACAAATGTACCGCAACCTTTTTTTCGATAGAGAAGACCTTCATTCACTAGATTCGTTAAAGCTTGTCTTACTGTCATCCTGCTGATTTGATATTTTTCGGTAAATTCCCGCTCAGAGGGAATAGCTTCGTTGGGCTTCAGTTCTCCCGATTCGATTTGAGACTTAATATGTTCCTCGAGCTGGTGATAAATAGGTACAGGTGAATTTTTATCGATCATTGTATTCATCAGCTCCTTGGAATGTTGTTCAGATTAATTGCAATGCTGCCTCATCAGCAATAATAGTTACATGATTGTGCTTGCGTAATACAGAGGCAGGGAATTGTTCCGTTATTTCTCCATGAATAAGTTGCTTTAGTGCTTCCGCTTTTGATGCTCCGGATACCAGCAAAATAATTTCTTTACTATCCATGATTGTTTGTATACCCATAGTGATGGCTTTTGTCGGCACAGCATCGATACTGTCAAAATAACGAGCATTCGCTTGGCGCGTATTTTCTGCTAAATCAATAACATGTGTTTTGCTTTGGAAGGATGTTCCAGGTTCGTTGAAAGCGATATGACCGTTATGTCCGATTCCTAAAATTTGCAGATCGACGCCGCCAATTTCGTGAATGAAGTTTTCATATCGTTCAGCTTCAGCATCAATATCAGCGGCCATTCCGTTAGGGACATGTGTATTCTCAGGAAGAATATCGATGTGCTTAAACAGCTTTTCAGTCATGAATGTATAATAACTGTTTGGGTCGTCTTTTTTCAAGCCGATGTATTCATCAAGATTGACGGTTTTTACTTGTTTATAAGACGTTCCATTTAACCGATGATCTTGAATTAATAATTTGTACAAGCCTTCTGGGGTTCCGCCAGTAGCTAAACCTAATTCAGCATTCGGCTTATTTTTAACAAGGTTGATAATCTTTTCCGCAGCAATACGGCTCATTTCTTCGTAGTTTGCAGTTTTGATAATTTGAATAGTCATAGTGATCGCCTTTTCCCTCATGTCTTATTTATTCTGTTTGTGGCAATGTAATGATTAAGCTTTTTTATAGGCTAACTTGCCTCGGCAAATTGTTCTTTCAATGGTAATGTCGTTATTCAAGATGACTAAGTCGGCATCCTTACCAACTGCGATGCTTCCTTTGCGGTCAAAAACGCGAACTTGCTTAGCTGGTGTGCTAGAAGCCATTTTGATAACATCATGCAGTGAAAGGTCTGTAAAAGAAAGCATATTTCTGACCGAATCAATCATTTTTAAAACACTGCCGGCTAGCGTGCCGTCTTCTAAGGTCGCTTTACCGTCAGCAACAATAACTGGTTGTCCACCTAACTCGTAGTTGCCATTTTTTAAGCATTTGGCGCGCATCGCATCTGTGATTAGAAGAGCACCATCTTTCCCTTTCGCTCTAACAGCAAGCTGAATCATTTCCGGACAAATATGAATACCGTCAGAAATTAATTCTACTTTTAATTCATCTAATAAAAGGGCAGCTCCAGCTGTACCTGGCTCGCGATGATGTAAGCCGCGCATACCGTTGTATAAATGGGTAACTTGAGTTGCGCCGGCGTTTGCAGCTGCTTTTACTTGCGCGAAAGTAGAATCTGTATGACCGACAGAAGCTGTAACGCCATGCTCTGATAGGTATTGAATGAAATCAAGTCCGTTTGGCATTTCAGGTGCAACTGTAACAAGTTTTATTGTTCCATCGGCAAGCATTTGCCATTCTTTGAAGATATCTATATTAGGTTCAAGAACGTGTTCTTCTGGCTGAGCGCCTTTTTTGCTTGGATTAATGAATGGGCCTTCGAGATGAACTCCGATTACTTCGGCGGTTCCTGCCTCATTATGTGTTTTTTGATAATCTGCGGCATTTTGTAAGGCGTGACGGATGTTCTCCTGAGATTGTGTCATCGTGGTTGCCAGGAAGCTTGTTGTGCCTTCCTGAGGCAGATGTACTGCCATTGTTTTCAGCGCTTCTGGTGTGCCATCCATTGTATCGGCACCGCCTGCACCATGAATGTGAACATCGACAAATCCCGGAATGAGTTTATCTCCGTCATTAAGCGTGATGATTTCTATATCTTCAGACGAACAGGATTTCAACTGATCCATTGTTCCAACTTCAGCGATTTTACCGTCTTTAATCAGCAAATAGCCTTTTTCGATTATTTCATCTTCTAAATAAATTTCAGCGTTTTTTATTAAGGTTTGGGAAGAATGACTCATGATGCTCCTCCTTGCGAATGGAATTATAATAATGTGAATTTCCTTACTTTTATCATACAAATTAAAATGACTAGTTGTCTAGACAACTTGATTAAAGAGGAGGATGTAAATTATTCCATATAAACGTATGCAGATCAGAAAGAGTAAGGTTTATTAAAATCTGAACTCGTAAAACTTTTTTAAAATAATTTCTATTGAAAGCGTTGACATACCGTTGTAAGCGTGTTAAATTTAATTCATAAGTTAATAACAAGCAATTATAAAGGATTGTTACTGATTATGCAGGCAAAACCTAAGTTGCGTTTAGTTATATAAGTATAGTTTTCTATGCTTATGGACTGGCGCGATTTAGGTTTTTTTGTTTCTTATATTCAAAAAGGGCAGAGCATCCGGAAGACCTGCAAAAAAAAATCGGATGAAGGTGGCCGCCTTCATCCGAGGTAAAGCTCCCCCGAAATAAACGGAGGTATTCTCATGGACTATCGTAAAACAGCCGAGCAAATAGTGCAACTAGTCGGCGGAGAAAAAAACATACAAAGTGTTACACACTGTATGACAAGATTAAGATTCGCTTTATATGATAATGATAAAGTGAATAAACAGAAGATTGAAAAAACAAATGGTGTCATGGGTGTAAATATCACTGGGGACCAATTCCAAATTATTATCGGAAATGAAGTTCCAAAAGTATATAACGAAATTATCGGAAATAGTTCTATTAATGCAGAAGGCGGAAAAGAACAAGCGAAAAAAGGAAATAAAAATCCTATAAGTGCTGCCTTTGAAGTAATTGCAAGCTGCTTTACGCCTATTCTGCCAGCAATCGCCGGCGCCGGTATGATCAAAGGGATTTTGGCAATTGCTGCGACATTCGGTTGGCTGTCAGCGACAGATCAAACGTACATCATTTTAAGTGCGATTGGTGATGGAGCATTTTATTTCTTGCCAATGCTATTAGCATTTAGCTGTGCGAGAAAATTCGGCAGCAATCCATATGTAGCTGTTACAATAGCGGCAGCCTTGCTGCATCCTGATTTAACAGCTTTATTCGGAGCGGGTGAAAGCATTTCGTTTATAGGATTGCCTGTAACCATTGCAACCTATTCATCGACTGTAATTCCAATTCTATTAGCTATTTGGGTAGCGTCATATGTTGAGAAATTTGTGGATAAATATACACACGCTGCAGTGAAATTAATTGTTGTGCCAACAGTAACAATCTTAGTTGTTGTTCCGGTAACATTAGTTGCTATTGGACCATTAGGCACAATTATCGGAGATTATTTATCTATTGGTCTAAACTTCTTGTTTGAAAATACTGGATTCTTTGCTGCTATGTTACTAGGCGGTACATTCTCATTAATCATTATGACTGGTATGCACTATGCGCTTTCACCGGTTATTATTAACAACCTTGCAACGAATGGCTATGACTATATCTTCCCGGCAATGTTTGTTGCCAATATGGGACAAGCGGGTGCTGCTTTAGCAGTAGCATTACGCACGAAAAACACAGGCTTTAAATCATTAGCGTTTACAACAAGTTTAACAGCAGTAATGGGTATTACAGAACCGGCAATGTACGGTGTTAATATGCGTATGAAAAAACCATTCATCGGGGCATTGCTTGGTGGTGCAATTGGTGGAGCATACTTCGGAGTATTTGGAGTAGCAGCATATATTATTGGTGGTAACGGTGGTTTGCCAGGTATTCCGGTATTTATCGGACCAACTTTCATTCACGCATTAATCGGTATGGCAATTTCATTCGTAGCAGGTACAGTGATTACTTACTTCTTAGGCTTTGAAGATGTTGAAGCAGAAGAAGAAACTGAAGAAACAGAAGAGGCAATCGCAACAGCAGAAGTGAAAGATGCAGAAGAAGTTTACAGCCCATTAGTAGGTGAAATCAAACCTTTAAGTGAAGTGAATGACCCTACTTTCGCCCAAGAGATTATGGGTAAAGGTATTGCAATTATTCCTGAAGAAGGAGTTGTAACAGCTCCTGTAACAGGTAAAATTACAACGATTTTCAAAACAAAACATGCTTTAGGTATTACAAGTGATAACGGTGCGGAAATTCTGATTCACGTCGGCTTGGACACAGTTCAGCTTGAAGGCAAACACTTCTCAGCTCATGTGAAGGAAGGCGATTCAATTGAAGTAGGTCAAAAACTTGTATCATTTGATATCGATGCCATTCAAGCAGCCGGCTATGACATTATTACACCGGTGATCATTACGAATACAAATGCTTATGCAACAGTGGCTCCTGTAAGAAACGCAGGCCATACAGAACAAACCGACGCCATTCTTTTCTTATCAGCTGAAGAAGAAGAACAAGCAATCTGATTCCAGTTTCAAACTATTAGTTCCAAATAAAGATAAAGCAAGTAGGGCCACTAAAAGCAAAGGATTTGCTTTTAGATAGCCTCTTGCTTTTTTTGAGTGTGTATATGATTGAGAGAAATGTGATTGTTTTTTCCAATCTTATCAGTCTTGTTGAACTAAATTCATTAGCTTAAAATTTTTATAAGATAATTATTTCTGAACTTATACTAGATGTAGTTTTATACCTTGTATTGTGGTGTTTTGTATTTAAAATTCACGGTGAGGCGATTATAGATGAAGATCAAAAAAGTATACAACAATAATGTCGTTTTAGCGCAAAGAGAAAATGAGACAGAAATGGTTGTCATGGGATGCGGTCTAGCTTTTCAAAAGAAAGCTGGAGATACAATCGATTCTGGAGCCGTTGAAAAAACATTTGTGCTGAAGAATCAAAATGACTACGAAGTGTATGAGAAACTGGCTGAATTGTTGAAAGATGTGCCGGTCGAATACGTGGAGTTATCTGATAAAATCATTACATTTGCGAAGTCGGTACTTCCGAATAAGCTTGATAATTATATTTATATCGCTCTGACAGATCACATTAGCTTTGCAATTGCGCGTCATAAACAAGGAATTGAATTCAAAAATGTGCTGCTTTGGGAAATTAAGAAGTTTTACAAGCAGGAGTTTGCTGTCGCTCTGAAAGCGCTTGAGATGATTGAAGCAGAAATAGGCGTTCATTTTGAAGAAGATGAAGCCGGATTTATTGCAATGCATCTAGTAAACAGTCAAGCTTCTAATGAGAATATGGCATCTGTAGTAGCTGTCACTAAAATGGTGAATAGTGTATTAAATATTGTGAAATACCATTTCCAAATGGATTTGGATGAATCGTCCATTAACTATGAGCGCTTTATTACTCATTTACGCTTTTTTGCAATGCGTTTCCTTCGCAAGGAACGAGTGGATGAGGAAAGAGTCGATCAATTTCTTTATGAGCAAGTTGAGCGTAAATATAGTGAAGCCTTTCGTTGCTGTCAAAAGATTGCTACATATTTAGAGAGCACGTTAAAATGGGAGATTTCAAACGATGAGAAGGTATTTTTAACATTGCATATTCATCGTGTAACGAACCGACAGAAATGGAGCCATGAAAAACTAGAACATACAGCTGCAAACTAAAAACATACAGCTGATTCTTTATCAAAAGAGAAAATCGGGACAAATCTTTATGAAAAGGTTTGCTCCGATTTTCTGTTTAATAGCGTTATCGGCTAATCAAATAATCTTCCAAATAACTTGTCCATAAAGTGTATCCGTCTTCATAACTTCAGATTATGTCATATTAGTATATTTCTAACAAGTAAGGAATTATTTTGAACTTGCTATTAATAGAAAAATCAAACAAAAATAATAAGAGCAGATATTTTGAAAAAAATAACCAATGTTATAATATGGAATTATCATTTGAACGGTAAGGAGCGATCAATCCAACAAAAGTGAGGGCGAAAAATGAAAAAGAAATACATTTTTATGATTTTAATAGTTTGGATGGGTATTATCTTCATGTTTTCCTCCCAGACGTATGAGGAGCAGAGCTTATCACATAAATTGATCGTATTCAGAGATACGCCAGTTGAACAAATGCTGCAAGGCATTCATTTTCATTATGGTCCGAGTGAAGTAAGTATCTCCGCAGTCGGTGTAGAAGGACTGATTGAGTTTTTCATACGTAAAGCCGCTCATTTCTGCATCTTTTTTGTTTTAGGTTTCCTTACATATGCACTATTGCGTTACAAGTATAATGAACGCTTTGTAACGTCAAGTGTTTCTTTATTATTTGTTGTCGTTTATGCGAGTCTCGATGAGTTCCATCAAAAGCTGACAGGCGGAAGAACGCCATTATGGCAGGATGTGGTTTTAGATAGTATCGGTGGACTATGCGGAATCTTGGCCTTAGCACTATATTTTCATAGGAAAAGCAAAAAGTGAAAGAGAGATGAGTAGAACCGGATTGGAATGCTCATCTCTTTTGTTTTATTGTTTATAGACTTTATTTTTTTAAAGTATAATGAGAGTCAGACCACATTAAAAGTGACAGTTTTGAGTAAAACGATGGTATCAATATGAGGAGGAAGATAAAAATGGACATGCTTTCTTGCCATTTAAACCGTTTGGATTGCATACCGTTGTACGAACAATTATATGAGTATATAAAAAAAGAAATAGTAGAAGGAAGGCTGGGTTTCGAAGAGAAACTTCCTTCGAAAAGAAAGTTGGCTGATTTTCTTCAAATTAGCCATAATACGGTAGATACAGCCTACAATCAGCTGGTGGCGGAGGGGTATGTGGAAGTGATTCCGCGAAAGGGTTATTTTGTGATGGCTTATGAAGATTTAGCATACATTCCGAAACCGGAACAGCCGAAGCTGCCTGCGAAAAAAACCAATCATATACGCTATCATTTTCATCCAAGTCAAATTGATACGAGCAGTTTTCCGTTTCATGAATGGAGAAAGCTTGCAAAGCAATTTGTCGCGGAAGAGAAACAGGAGTTGCTGTTGCTCGGCAGTCCTAAAGGTGAATATGAACTGCAAAAAGAAATAGCCAATTATTTATATCATGCTCGCGGCGTTATATGTGCACCGGAGCAAATCATCATTGGTGCCGGCATTGAAATCTTATTGCAGCAGCTATTGGTACTGTTGGACGAGAATACCGCTTATGGCGTTGAAGACCCGGGCTATCATTTAATTCACCGCATATTAAGTACATATCCGAAGCAGGTGCATCCGCTTGAAGTAGATGAGGAAGGATTAATTGTCGACAGATTAGACGAGCTGGAGATTGACGTTGCTTATGTCACGCCTTCACATCATTTTCCATACGGAAATATTTTACCGGTAAATCGCAGAATGCAGCTTTTGAATTGGGCGTCGGCTAACAAAGCAAGATATATCATTGAAGATGATTATGACAGTGAATTCCGTTATAGCGGCAAAACGATTCCTTCCTTGCAAAGTATGGATCAATATGGAAAAGTCATTTATTTAGGCAGCTTTTCAAAATCATTAATGCCGTCCATACGGATTAGTTATATGGTATTGCCGGAAACTTTATTGAACAAATATGAGGAGAGACTATCATTCTATCATTGCACTGTTTCCCGAATTGATCAGCATATTTTATCGGAATTCATTCGGAAGGGGCTATTTGAAAAGCATTTGAATAGAATGAGAAAGGTTTATCGTCAAAAGCTGGATATTGTTATGAATGCACTGAAAAGCTATTGTGAGCAAATAGCAATCATCGGCGGTCACTCCGGTTTGCATGTTGTTCTGCAAATCAAAAACGGCATGATGGAGGAAGAGCTTGTTGAACGGGCAGCAGAGCAGAATGTAAAGGTATATCCGCTGTCGGACTATATGCTTGTGAAAAAAGAGCGGCATACACCAACGATTGTTCTAGGCTTTGCAGGGATACAGATGGAAGAGCTTGAAGAGGCATTGCATGTACTGTTGAAGAGCTGGGGAATTGTATGAAAAAGGCGCTATTTGGCTTGATTACTGAAAAGCGCCTTCATTTTCATTCAATCGGAGTAAGCACACCCCGACCTTGTAAAGTAATTGTTTTTCCATTCAGAAGATTCATCGGTTCCGTCAATTGTTTATTCTTTAATCATTATCGTTTTTTATTTTCCGTATTATGGAAAGTGTTGTATTTCACAAAAAAGAATTTCAATAGCACTTTTTCATTGACTATCCGTTCAAGCGTTGTTAAAATGCATAAAAAGGTTCATGAAACGAAAACAAAATTTCTATATCAATAAAACAAACTCGTATAATCTTGGTAATATGGTCCAAAAGTTTCTACAAACTACCGCAAATAGTTCGGCTACGAGAATAGTTAAGTGCAGAATGTTAGGTCTACTATAAGATTCTGTTTATATACTCCTCTTCTTGACTTACTATTTCTCCTGCCAATAATTCTGAGGAGGAATATGAATGAAAACCCCACAACAAATCAAATCTCAAATATTAGCAGCAAGAAATGTAATTGCACCTGATCTTGTCATTAAAAATGTCCAATTCGTAAATGTATTCACCGATGAAATGGAACGTGCGGATGTTGCCATTCATAATGGTAAATTTGTCGGCATCGGCGAATATAACGGTGAAAAAGAAATCGATGGTACCGCATATACAATGGTTCCAGGTCTGATTGATGCACACGTTCATATTGAATCCAGCATGCTTTCTCCTTCTCAATTTCAAAAAGCCGTTCTGCCTCGAGGAATCACTACTATTGTCACAGATCCTCATGAAATAGCAAATGTCCAAGGTATAAAAGGAATAGAATGGATGTTAAAAGACAGTGAAAACTGCATGTTAAATTACCGCTATCAACTGCCTTCCTGTGTTCCGGCAACTTCTTTTGAAGATAATGGAGCAACGTTGACAGCAGAAGATTTAGCATCCTTATATAAGCATGATCTTGTTCTAGGTTTGGCGGAAGTTATGGATTTCCCAGCTGTTTTATCTGGTCAGGACGAAATGATGGAGAAGCTGTCAGGAGCGATTATGAATAATGTTCCGATTGACGGGCATGGTGCCGGCTTGAGCGGGAAAGATATTAATGCCTATTTAACAGCAGGCATTACGACTGACCATGAATGCGTGAAACCGGAGGAAATGATTGAGCGTGTCAGAAGAGGGATGTATGTTATGCTGCGCGAAGGTTCTGCAGCCCGCAATCTTCATGATTTATTAAAGGGTTATAGTAAAGAGCTGTCGCATCGTCTCATGTTCTGCACAGATGATAAGCATATTGATGACTTATTGGAAGAGGGAAGCATCGATTATCATGTTCGCGCATGCTTAAAGGCTGGAATCGATTTTTACTCTGTCATGAGAATGGCGTCTCTTAATACAGCTCAGTGCTATAACCTGAAAGGAAAAGGGGCGATTGCTCCTG